>DASQGS010000374.1:0-12951 GCA_035632455.1 Thermoanaerobaculia bacterium
TCACGCTATCACTTCCTGAAGCGTGATTTCGGGTCGCTCGCCGCCGCGGACATCGCATCGCTGCGCGATCTTCGATTCGATACGATCGTCTCGCTGAACGTCCTCGAGCACATCGAGGATGATGTCGCCGCTCTCCGGGCCATGCGTGAGATCCTTGCTCCCGGCGGACACGTGGCGCTGCTCGTGCCCGCGCACCCGTCTCTCTACGGCGAGTATGACCGGCTCGACGGGCACTTCCGGAGGTACACGCGGCGCAGCTTCGAGGCGGCGATCCGGCGTGCGGGATTCGAGCAGGTCCGCCTCCGCTACTTCAACACCCTCGGCGCGGCCGGCTGGTGGGTGACGTACAAACTGCTGCGACGATCGATCCACGACTCGGGAGATTTCCGGCTGATGAACGCGGCCATTCCAATCCTGCGGCCGATCGAGCGACTGATCCCGCCGCCGTTCGGCCTGTCGGTGACCGCGATCGTCACGAGGTAAGCAAATGAGCGTGGTCAATGCCGGTAGTCAGCACGTCATCCTTCGTCGTCTACACGGCACAGGTGTCCGTGCGATGATTGCGACTCGTCCATGCAATCCAAGACCGACCCGCGCGGCGGGGTGATCTCAATCTACGCGACCGCAGCGCTCGCGGCTTCGCTCGTCCTGTCTCTCCACCTTTTCGCGCAGCCCCTTCGCCCGTGGCCCGATCAGGGATGGATGCTGCAGGCCGCGATTCGTCACGCGCGCGGCGAGGGGCTTACGACGCAGATGAACAGCCAGTCGCACGACCTCACCAGGCCGGCGTACGACCGGCTGGTCTACTTTCCTCCCGGCTATCCGCTGCTGATCTCGGCGATGCTGCGCGCGGGAATGAACGTCGAGGCGGCGGTGAAGGCGACGAATGCCGCGGCACTCGCTATCGGCATGTTCGGCTGGCTCGCTCTCGCGCTTCCGCTGCTGGAGCGACGTGCGTTTCGAATTCTCTTCACAGCGCTGCTGGTCCTGGCATGCGGTGGGGTGATCGTAAAGGGCGGAACGACGGACATGCTCTTCTGGGCCGGCGTACCGTGGTGGATCGCCTGCGTGGCGCGAGCACGCGGTCGCGACGACCGATCGCGCGTGTGGCTGCTCGTGGCCGCGGCGGCGATCAACGCCGCATTGATCTCGATCCGCTGGGCCGCAGCGTTTCTCGTTCCCGTCGGCGTTCTGGCGGAGATGATCCCGCTCCGTCGCGACGTTCGCGGCTTGATGAAGGATGCTGTTGCCGCTGCGACCTTCGCGCTGCCGCCGACGCTCGTCTACCTGGCGATCGGCGCCATCAACCGTCATTACGCATCGGCGTCGAGCGTCCTGTCGTTCACCAAGGCGGGATGGCGCCCGCGGTACTTGCTGACCCTGTACCCATTGCAGGCACTGTTCGCGATCCCTGTCGGACTCGAGCCGCTCCTTGATCGGGTCTGGCGGAGCATCGATCCGGCGATGAGCGCCGGCTGGGGGATCGCGATCTTCCGAGTAGCGCTACCGCTGCTGCTGGTTGCTTCGATTCTCGTGGTGGCCGGCCGCGCCGGACCGATGGCCTCGGGATCCACAAAGGTGCTCATGGTGATCACGCTGGTCGCTGTCGGCCTCGTCGCGTTTCTGGCGTGGATGGCTCTCCGCTACAACTGGGGCTTCGTCGACTGGAGCTTTCTTAGCGAGCCGCGATACTACCGGCCGTTCCTGCCGGCGTTTCTCCTGACGTGGCTGGTGCTGTTCGAACGGATGTCATCGAGACGCGCCCAGGTTGCGGGCGCGGCGATTTTCGCGATCTCGTGCGTCTACCTGCTCCAGGCCGCCGCGCGCTGGGAGTGGGGCTGGCTGCGGACGGCCGACGAATCGTTGGAGCTCGTCGCGAAAGTCGAGAGCCTGACCGCGAATCCGGGCTTGAATGTCGTGCTCGACGCCGACATCAGCGACTACGTGATCCATCCAAAGCCAAACCTGATCGCCGGCGGCTACCCCGAGGACGCGGAGATCGCGCGGTGTCGCGTGGGGCAGCCGGCGACGATCTGGCTGGTGCGACGCGTTCACGAGCAGACGGCATACTTGCTCGACCGCGACGCCGACCGGCGGCGTTTCGAGGCGTTGCGGCGCCGCTTCGGCGCGACACGCGTCTGGGCCTCGAGCGGCGGGAATTACGAGATTTACGCGAATTCAGTGATCAATGGTCAGTTGTAGTCAGTAGTCAGCGGTCGTTGGGCGAAATGCTTTTCACCACAGAGACGCAGCGCGAGCTTCGCCCGCAACCCAAAATGGAAACCACCGGTTTTGGAAAAATTCTGCGCGGCGCGCGAAGAAACTCAACGTTAGTAGTACAGAGGTCACGGCGCAGGATGACGGCCTGCCAACTGCCAAGTGACCACTCACCACTCTCCTGTCGAGGCGGGTTGGGATGGCGGACCCGCGGTATCATCGACTCGTGCCGCCGCCGTGGTATCTGGCTCATCTTGCGTGTCCCGATTGTCAGCGTCCCCTCGACATCTCCGAGGGTTCGCAAGCATGCGAGTGCGGATTCGCGGCCGATGCGGCTGATCCGCGCGATTGGCGGCCACGCCACGCTCGTGCAAGACAACTGGATGCGGCCATTGGCACCTCGGCGTTCGAGGATCTGAAGCAGTGCAGACTCGATCGCCCCGAGGCGACTTACTCCGGCCCCAAAGCGATGCGCGACTCGTCTGAGCTCTTTTCGGCGGCTGGTCAATGGCTCGGCAACGGGGTTCGTCTGCTGGACCTGGGATGCGGCCCGCGCGATCAGGCCGTGCCCGCGGCGTACTTCGGCGCCGACTATGTAGGAATCGATTTCGCGTCTCCCGAGGCGGATCTGCTCGCGGACGCACACGCGATTCCGTTTCGTGACGACACGTTTCATCTCGTTCTCTCGTATGCCGTGCTCGAGCACTTGTACAACCCCTTTCTCGCCGTCACCGAGGTGGCGCGAGTGCTCCGGCCCGGCGGCAGATTCTTCGGAACCGTGTCGCAGGGCGAGCCGTTTCATGATTCGTTCTTTCATCACACGGCGCTCGGGTTGATGGCTGTCTTCTGCGCGGCGGGACTCCGTCCGCTCCGCCTGTGGCCGTCATACGACACCCTTCACGCATTGGCCGGGATGGGGCGATATCCGCGCGCGATCCGGCTGTCAATCGAGGCCATCGATCGCGTTCGCAAGGCGGCGCCGATCCTCGCTCCGCGTAAGTTCTTTCGTTGGTCGGAGCGCGAGCGGCAGCTCGATGAGATTCACCGCGCTGCCAGCATCTGCTTCGTCGCCGAGAGACCATGAGAGCCAGTTCCCGATGACACCGCGTCGAGTCTCCGTCGTCATGGGCGTGTACAACGCGGAAGCAACGGTCCGGCGATCCGTGGACAGCGTTCTCGCGCAGAAGGACATCGATCTCGAGCTGGTTGTGGTTGACGATGGCTCGACTGACGCGACATCGCGGATTCTCGACGAGTGCGCCGCCGCCGACAGCCGAGTGCGGATCATTCGGCAACCAAACCGCGGATTGACTCGCGCGCTCATCGCCGGATGCGACGCGGCGACAGGCGAATTCATCGCGCGGCAGGATGCAGGCGACGAGTCGCTGCCGGGCCGCTTCTCCGCGCAGGCCGAGGCCCTCGCGGCGAATTCGAGCCTCGTCTTCGTCTCCTGCTGGAGTGAATATCGCGGCCCGGGCGGCGAGTACCTCTACACACTTACCGGGCCGCCGGAGCAGGATCAGCCGAGCGTGATTCTCCGCGACGAGATTCCTCGAGGTGTCGCGGGCGGTCCTACGCACCACGCATCGGTGATGTTTCGCGCGGACGCGTACCGCGGCGCCGGCGGATATCGTTCTGAGTTCTATTTCGCTCAGGATTGGGACCTCTGGTTTCGCTTGGCCGCGTTGGGATCGTTTCGGATTCTGCTGCATGTGTACTATCTGGTCGCGATGGAAGCGCACGGCATCAGCGGCCTGAACCGATCGCGCCAGATGCGCCTCTTCGATCTCGCACGCCAGTCGTCGCGACTGCGCCGCGCCGGGGAAGGCGACGCGCCGATCCTCGCGCAAGCCAGCCAGATCCGCCCGATCTCGGGGCAGCGCGCCTCGCGGTACGTCGAGGCCGCGAGCTTCTATTTCATCGGCGAGTGCCTCCGGCGCAATCGCGATCGACGCTGCCGCAAGTACCTGCGCCAGGCCATCGGCCGGTTTCCGCTGCATGTCAAAGCCTGGATTCGCTTGTTGCAGGCGGCAGTCCTGCGGTGACGTTCAGGGAAGGAAGCGGGCGTCCAGACTCTCAGCCTATGCCCGCACTTTGCGCCCGCGTGCCTTGTCGGTGCGGTCGCCGAAGACGACGGCAGTGAGATCGCGGACGAAGTTCTCGCCGCTGAGACTTCCCTCTTCGATGTTGAGTTTCTCGCGATAGGCGGCGGCGACTTCCTCCATGAGATCGTAGCGCGCGATGGCGTTCATCTTCTCGCTGGTGAGGCACAGGCTGAGGAGGAACTCGCGCTCCTCGAGGCCGATGCGATGCCGGATGAGCCGCTGAACCTGCGGGGTGCGGAGGGTGTTGAAGCGGCGCTCCGAGGCGAGCTGCCCGCGGTAGGCGCGCGGTCTTGTCTCGCGGATGACCAGCGTGTCGGCGAGGAGATCGCCGAATCGGCGGCGGCGCTCATCGACGAGCGACATCAGCCCGCCCACGCCGTAGAACAGCGGCGCGAAGTCGAGAACCCTCGTGATGTTGCGGACCAGGGCTTGATGCAGCGACACGGGGAGTCCTCGGGCGTCGACGACCCGAAGCGAGATCGCTCTCTTTCCCGGCGTTCGCCCCTGGTGTCGCGTCTCGAAATAGATGTGCCATCCCCAGGTTAGGACGAACGAGGCGGTGACGAAGACAGCCAGTGCCACTCCGGGCGGAAGGATCACAAACGCGAAGCGGGCCACGAGCAGCGAGAGCGCCAGCGTGATCAGCGAGTCGATCGTGATCGCGAGGAAACGGCTTCCCAGCCCGGCCGGAACGAGGCCGATCTCGACGTGCTCGGGTGTGGCGATGGTCAACATTTGAAATCAGAAGGCAGAAAGCAGAAATGGGAACTGCCGTCATCCTGAGCCGCGCAGACGGCGAAGGATCTCGAACACAGAGCCTGCAGTTTTGAGATCCTTCGCCGTCTGCGCGGCTCAGGATGACGGGATCGGGCTTGATCACTCACCAACTCACTCCTCCACATTAGCGTCCAGCTTCCTTGCAAACAGGTAGACCATCAATGCCGTGAAGAGCAGGATCGCGACGCCGATTTTGAGCGGGTACGGCAGGGTCTTCTGCGAGAACTGCGAGAACGACCCTTCGATGATGCCCGCGAGGACGAGGGTAAGCATCGTACCCGTCATCATCCGCCAGACCGAGGGAAGCACGCGGCGGAGCGACGCACCGCGGGTCAGGTTGCCCGGCATGAGCAGCGCGCGCCCGGCGAGAAAGCCGGCAGCGCCGCCGAAGATGATCGACGGCAGCTCAAGCGCGCCGTGGGGGCCGACCCAGGCGAAGAAGAACATCGGCACACCGTCGAGGACGTAGAGGGTCATGATCGCGCCGAAGATCACGCCGTTGTAGAAGAGGAGCCAGATCCCTCCGAGAATTGTGAGCGCGCCGAGGCTGAAGGCGAGGAACGAGACCTGGATGTTGTGTGTGTAGAGCGAAGCTCCGAAGAGCGCGGCCTTCTCGACCGAATCGATGCGCTCCTCGTTCCGCTCGATCTTGGCCACGCGCTCGCGGGGACGCTCGGTGAAGAACTCGCGCGGCACGAGGCGCGGTCCGTTCGCGGGATCGACGATGATGGCGATCGCACCGAACAGTGTGCCGAGGAGAAACGCGGCGGCGGCGATGGCGACGTAGAGCTGCTGCCGACGGAACGCCGAGGGAATCTCGGTTCCGACGAGGCGGACGAACGAGGCCCACACGCTCGTTTCGTGGCCCGCGCGATAGACGAATCGATAGGCGCGGCCGGTCAGTTGGTTGAGGCGATCGAGGATCTCCGGATTCGCGGTGTACGAGCGCGCGAGGTTGAGGTCGGAGCACGCACGGCGGTAGAGCTGCACGAGCTCCTGCACCTCCGGCAGCGGAAGCGGCCTCCGGTCCGGCGAGATCTCCGCCTTCCCGAGCAACTCCTCGAGCCGTGCCCAAACGGCGGATCGCGTGGTGACGAAATGCTCTATATCCATCGGCGGCAGCCAGAGAGCAGAAGTGGGGATCGTGTCATCCTGAGCCGGCGAAACCCCGGAGGGGTGAAGCGCGGCGAAGGATCTCCTTGCGAAGACCTCGATCCTCCCAAGATGATCCTTCGCCGTCTACGCGGCTCAGGATGACATGAGCTCCTTTCTGCATTCACAGCATCTGTCTCCTCTTCACGTCGATATACGCGTTGACGCCGTCGATGCCGGCGTCTTCGGGAGTCGATTCGACGACCAGGGCGCCGCGGGCGCGAAGGTCGCGGATCAGCTCGGCGCGGCCCATCCAGAGCTCTCGGGCGACGAGCGTGCGGGCGAGCTCGGCGCGGCCGGCCGGGAGGAAATGCGCAGCGGCTTCGAGGATCGGGTCCTTCATCACCACGAGCAACGGCAGATGCTGCGGCGCGAGCATCTCGACGGCGCGGAGGAGGTCGAACCGGTCGTCGCGTTCGGGCAGGACGGTCAGTATCAGGATCAGCGTCCTGTGGCTGAGGCGCCGCCTGAGGTTTGTAGCCAACGCGAGGTAGTCGGTGTGGCGGTAGGCCGCGGTCAGGTCTGTCACATACTCCGTCATCATGCGAAGGTGTGCGGTGCCGCGGCCGGGTGGCAATCCTTTGTCGGTCTCGGTGTCGAAGGAGAGAATGCCGACGCGATCTTCCATGCGGTTGCAGATGTAGCCGAGGAGCACGGCGGCGTTGACGGCGTAATCGAGCCGCGTGATCTGGGCGACGCGGGCGGCCATGCGGTGACCTTGATCGAGGCAGACAAGGATCTCCTGCGAGCGGTCGAGCCGGAACTCGCGGACGATGAGACGTCCGTGCCTGGCCGAGGCGCGCCAGGCGATGTCGCGGTAATCGTCGTCGGTCATGTAATCGCGCAGACGATCAAACTCGCGTCCTTTGCCGAGGCGCGGTGCGGCGCGGGCGCCGATGCCTCGGAGAGCGAATTGGTTGAGCTGCTTGTGCAGCCGCTTCACGGCCTTCAGGTTCGGAAGGACGCTGATCTCCGAGGGCCCGCCGGCCGGCACCACGCGCTCGAAAAGACCGCGAAACGTGATCGCCACCGAGGACCGCTCGACCGCTTCGGTACCGCGCTGCACCGCACGCACCGGCAGCTCGAGCGCCAGGACTTCGCCCGCGCGGCAAAGGCCTTCGCGCACCGTGGCGCGATCCTGCACGAGCTCCGGCCAGCGCTGTCGAAAAATCAGGTGCAGCGGCCGGCGCGCACTCGTCTGAAGCCGGATCGGCACGATCTCGTTTTCGTCGAGCGCGAGCGCGACCTTGGCGGGGCGCTCCAGCAAAATCGTCACGCGCCGCAGCGCGAGCACCTCCGAGGCTGCCGCGATGGTGATGATGGCAAGAGCGGCCGCGACGGCCCACACCAGCCACGCCGCGACCGGCACCAGCAGCGAGAACGCTGCGATTCCGCCGAGCAGGCGCAGGAAGAGGGTTCCGGGACGCATCAGCGCGGGACTTCCACCTGATCGAAGATGCGGTTCAGCAGTTCGCCGAGGGAGACGCCTTCCATCTCCGCCTCCGGGCTGAGCGTAACGCGATGGGCGAGCACAGGGCCCGCGAGGCTCTTGATGTCGTCGGGCGTGAGGAAGTCGCGCCCGGCCAGCGCAGCGGCGGCGCGGCCTGCCTCGAGCAGCGCGAGCGAAGCGCGCGGTCCGGCGCCGATCTGGACGGCGTCGTCATGCCGCGTGCGGGAGACGATCTCGCGGATGTACGTGAGGATGTTCGGCTCGACGCGCACGAGCCGCGAGACCGCACGGCGCGACAGGTGCAGATCCTCGGTGCTGATGACCGGCTGGAGCGTGGCCACGAGGTCGTCGTGCAACCGGACGCCGGAGGCATAGGCGGCGAGCATCCGCTCCTCATCCGCTGCCTCGGGGAAGTCGATCTCGATCTTCATCTGGAACCGATCGCGCTGCGCCTCCGGCAGTGGATACGTGCCCTCGAACTCGACCGGATTCTGCGTGGCGAAGACCGTGAATACTTGCGAGATCTCGTAGCGCACGCCGTCGATGGTCACGGCTCCTTCCTGCATCGATTCGAGCAGCGCGGCCTGCGTTCGCGGCGGCGTGCGATTGATCTCGTCCGCCAGCAGGATGTCGGTGAAGACCGGGCCGGCGCGGAAGACGAACTCTTCGCTCTTCTGATTGAAGACGTTCGCGCCGAGCAGGTCGGCGGGCATGAGGTCGGGCGTGAATTGAATGCGGCGGAAGCGGCAGCCGAGGAGCCGTGCTAGGGCGAGAGCCAGCAGAGTCTTGCCGGTGCCCGGCACGCCCTCGATCAGCACGTGGCCACCGGCGAGGAGCGAGGTGAGCACCAGCGATTTCACGCGCTCCTGCCCGAGGATGATTGTGTCGAGTTTCTCGCGCAGGGCCGACCAGCGCGAGGCGATGTCAGCGATGCTTTGCATGCTCGAGCCTCCGGAACGATTCATTGATCGTCGTGAGCAGGGATTGAAATTGATCTTCGGGGAGGTGGTGCTCGGTGGGAAGCGCGATGTGATCCATGAGTTGCTCGACGCGCTTGTGAAGCGCGTCGCCGCGCAGCCCTGTTTGAGCGGCGGCGGCGCGTATGAGGGCCTGGTGATAGAGCTGGATTGCCTCGCCGTTGGTCATCGACCGGTCGTAGAGCGCGCCGAGGGATCCGACGAGGTCGACCGCCTCGGAGCGCGTGTCGCGAAACGGATCCTCCCGCGCGCCGATCGCACGCGCGCCGCGCCAGATGATCGCGATCGTCACGATCACTACCATCAGCAGGAACGGCCCGAAACGCCACTCCTTGAGAATCGCGATTGCTCCGTCGTCGCTTTCGAGTCCGTGGACGCGCTCGTCGAAGTAGACCGGGCGGCTTCCCTCGGCAAGTGCGGATAGAAGCTGGAGATTGCCCGGCAAGGCAAGGTACTTGTTCTGCAGCAACTCCGGCGCGGAGAGGAGCAGGACGTCGCCGGCGCCGAGCGGGAGGCGGCTGATGACCGGTCCCTCACCGGCGACGAACAGCGCATGCGTCCGGCGCAGCGCGGCGCCGGCCAGCGTGCGGGCCTCGGGGATCGTGAGGCGATCGAGTCCGGGCCAGAGCGGGAAGACTTTCGCGACCTGATGCGGGCCGCCGTCGCGCGTTGTGATCGGGCCGTACTGCCCGCCGATCGCCAGGACCAGCCGCCCGCCGCCGCGCACGAACGCATCCTCCGCGTCCGTCAGCAACGGCCGTTCGCGCGTCGAGAACAGCGGAGTCTTGACCCGCGGCTCCGGCTTCTTCGCCTTCTGCGGCGGCTCGCTCTTGGTTGGACCCGGTTTCTTCTTCGGGTCGTGCCTTCTCTTCGTGGTCGGGGTTTCCTCGTCATCATCCTCGTCGTCGGAGAGCTCGTCCCGCATGAAGGTGGGACCGAACGCCGGCGCGAGGCGGAGGACGACGGCATCGCGCTCGAGTCGGGCCGCATCGAGCGCGCGGGTGAGCACGGCGACCTTTCGCCTCGGGTTCGCGGAGGGCTTCGGGCCTGGTGCCCCGCGATGAGCGAGGTACTGGAAGGCGAGCGACGCTCCGTTCTCCGAGGTGTTGAGCGTCGAGCCATGCTCGTAGGCCTGCTTCGCGACGCGCGGATCGTTGCCGATCCAGATCACAACCGCGGCCACGTAGACAACCGGCGCGAGAACGAGCGGAAGCCATCGCCGCACCGTCATGCCGCGCCTCGCCGCGAGCCAAGCGATCCGAGAATGCGGCGGGCCTCGGACGAGCAGGTGTCGAGCGCATCGATCGAGCTTTGCTCGCAGCCGTACCACTCCTGCTCGAAGCGCCGCGTGAGCTGGATGAAGCTCGGCCGCCATACCAGGTCCGGACCGAGCAGCGAGACGTATTCCCAGTTCGTCCGGCCCTTGCGGAAATGCAGGATGCCCGAGGTGTAGAGCGCCACCAGGACGGCGTGGTACCAGGCCCGGATGGCCTCGCGCAGCCGCCCCGCCGCGGCGAGCTCACCGGCGTAGCGTTCCCACTCGCCGGTCTCGCGCGACATGGGATCGTCGTCGCGCTTCGACCATGTGGCGCTGCTTCCGGTCACCTGATCGGCGGCCGACTTTCGCCGGCTCCGCCGGATCACTTCCATCGCCAGGACAGCGAGGACGGCTACGATTAGGATGACGAGGCCGGTGACGAGCGCGGGCGTGCGGACCGATGGCACGACTTTCTGCCGCTTCGGCTGAGGAGTGTTCGGCCAGAATTTCTGGAGCCAGTCCCAGAAGTCCTGGATCTTATCGCCGATCCACTCTCCAGCTTTCTTGAGTACGTCCACGAAGCGGGAGAGCATCGACTTGTCGACGTCGGTGGTGGTCACGATCTCACCGCCGCGCTCGAGCGCCTTTCCCGATTCGAGCTTTCTGAGCCGCTCCAGGAGGTCGAGATCGGCGGCCGCCGAGGCCTGATCGCCGCGCGAAACGCGAAGCTGATCGATGAGAACGGTGAGGCGGGTCTCGAGATCGATGAATCGCGTACTCGCGTTGTGTGTCGTCGGGGTTGAGCCGGCGATCGCCATCAACAGCGAGCGGTCGGACTCGAAGCCGCCTCGCGGCGTGTCGACGCGGACCCCGATGAGATCGCGGGCCGCGGCACGGGCGGCCTCGCTTTGCCCGGCCTGGAGCGAGGCACGAATGAGCTCGAGCCGGCCGATGTAATCGTCGATCGGGATGGTCGCTGCCGAGAGGGGGAGGGCGGAGATGGTGAATAGGAGGAGGACAAGCAAAAGCGTGCGACGTCGCCTCAGGATGACACGATCCGCCACCTCAGGATGACGTGGGGCCGCGGTCGCCCTCATCGTGCTTTCTCCGCCTGTAGCTCACGAAACCAGAGCTTCAGTTCCTCGCCGCTCTCCTCGGTGCCTGCCTTGCGCACCAGGATCACGTTCGCGGCGATCCAGAACGGCTCGATCACCGCGGCCGCGCCGGCGGCCGTGAGCAGCACGAACAGCCGGTTGGAGGGGCTGAGCAGCACCGACCACTGCGCGACCTCAAGGCCGCCGAAGGCGCTGGCGAGCCAGAGTCCGGCGCTGAAGGCTGCGATGAGATTGATCCAGGCGATGCCGAACGCGAGCGTGAATATGAAGAAGAGTGCGCTGAGGAGCCGGGCGTTTCGCGCGTAACGGACGATGAGCCGAAGCGGTGGGCGGATTCCAGCGCGGTCGTTGAGCTCCATTGTGCCGATGGCCAGCCCGCCGACCATGATTGCGAGCGGGATGCCGGCGAAGGTGAGGGTCATGATCATGAACAAAAGCTCGACCAACGTCGCCGTGAAGAAGTAGCTGCTCAGTGCGACGGGCGGCACGCGGAAGGCTTCCTTGCCCGGCGTGGTCCCGGTCGCGGCAGCGAACCGGCAGGCCCGCGCGTAGATGGCACGTCCCAGGATCGCGAGGATGAAGGCGAAGCAGACCGCGTATGCGGTGGACAGGAGAGCGTTGCCGTAATGGGTCGCCTCGTCGCCGAGCTCGAGCAGTCGATTGAAGAAAAGCACCTGCAGGAAGAGCCACGGAAGAGAAGTCAGGATGAGCACGCCGGCCCACGGAGCGGCGGCAATCCGGACGACATCAGCCGTCTCGTCGAGCACGGAGGTGGTCGAAAGAGGCGTCCGGATCAAAAGAGTCCCGCGATCAGCGCGCCGGTCCGGACCATGAGGTGCGCGCCCGCAAAGAGAAGGATGAGCGACAGGACGAGTACGGCCACCGATCCGAGGAGCGGAGAGCGGTGGACCACGGCCTTGCGCTGGGCGGTGAGGCAGGAGGCGCAGTGGTAGATGCCGTCCCATTGCGTGGCGCACTCCTGGCAGATCGCTTTCTTACACGTCATGCAGACCGCGAAGGCGGAGCGTTGCGGGTGATTGGCGCAGAGCTGATTGGCAACTCTCGGCATAGGAGCTTTCACAGTTTACCAAGGAAGGGAAACCAGAAACCAGAAACCAGAAACCAGAAACTAGAAACTAGAAATTGGAAACCTTTCTGGTTTCTGGTTTCTAGTTTCTGGTTTCTAGTTTCTGGTTTACAGTGGCGCTTCCCATGCGCCGCCTGGTCCTGGCCATCCTTACGGTTACGGCTATTGCGTGCAGCACCACGACGGCTCCGCCGCCCTCGCCGGAACCTTTGCCGGCCGGGCAGGCGGAGGCGTCTGTGCCTGCGCCTGTGGGCGATGCCTCGATCGGGACGCTGAGGGTCACTGCGTCGGCGCTCAATGTGCGCCAGGAGCCGACCACGGCCGCGACGGTCGTGGCACAGCTCCGGCGAGGCGATCGCATCTCGCTGATCCGCGACGAGGGCGAATGGCTGCGGGTGCGGCTCTTTACCGGCGAGCTCGGCTGGGTAGCGTCGCAGCACGTGATCCGCGAGGGCGCCGCCGCATCCCGCGGGCGCAGGAACTGCCCTCAGGATACCGAGTTCAGCTTTGCCACACCACCGTCGCCGTCGTTTTCCGACGGCCAGAAGCACGGCCTGGTCGTCATCGAGGCAACGGTCGAGGCTACAGGGACGATCGCCTCGACGAAGCTGGTCTCGAACGACACCGGCGACGATGCGCTAGCTGCCCTGGCGGAGCGCGAGATCCGCGCCGCCAAGTTTGTCGCGCCCATCCGCAACTGTGCTCCAAGAAGGTTTGTCTATACTTACAAGCGGAGCTTTTAGGGCAGGAAGGGAAGAAGGGCAAAAGACTGCAAGCCCTTCCGTTGCCGTTGCCGTCGCCGTCGCCGTCGCC
>DASQGS010000375.1:0-5867 GCA_035632455.1 Thermoanaerobaculia bacterium
CAAGGGCCTGTTGCCCGCGGAGAAGATCGTCGGAGTCGCCGTTGTGCCGGAAGGAGGAACGCTCGTCGTCCACGCCGGCAAGCGATTCACGAATCTCAAGCCCGCGGACCTCGAGCCCTACGACGGCAAGCGCGCCCAACGAGGCCTCAAACTGCCCCGCGGTTTCCAGAATGTCTCGGCCATCCACGTGCTCAACGAGCGCGAAGGGCGGGGACCGGGGGCAAATGGGGATGGGGTGATGTAGCGACGGTTCCACCGTCTCGCAGGCTCAAGATCCTCGGAACGCACGAGCGCCCGAGTTGACCTGGTAGGGCGAATCCTCCATCATCAAACCATGACGACCAGCGCGTCGACCAAGGTCACGTACGAGGACTACGCCGCCTTTCCCGAGGACGGCCTCCGGCACGAGATCATCGACGGGGAGCACTGCGTGACTCCAGCACCGAACATGCGGCATCAGGCGATCTCCGGAGAGCTGTTCTACGCGCTCAGGACGTATCTGGAGAGGAATCCGATCGGAAAAGTGTTCAGCACACCCTGCGACGTGGTGCTGTCCGACCTCGACGTCGTGCAGCCGGACGTCCTCTACATAGCGAACGAGCGCAAACAGATCATGACCGAGAAGAACGTGCGAGGCGCTCCGGATCTGGTCATCGAGATCATTTCCGACTCGACGCGGCGTACTGACGAGATCACGAAGCGGAATCTCTACGAGCGCTTCGGCGTCGCGGAATACTGGGTTGTCGATCCGGTGGTGGACACGGTGAAGATCTACCGGCTGACCGGCAATCGATTCGAAGTCGCAGCCGAGGTCACCGGAGAAGCGAAAGGGCGCCTCGAATCGCCGCTGCTTCCAGGCCTCTCGGTGGAAGTTGCGGTGGTGTTTCGCGACTGAGCAGAGCCTGACCCCATACCAACCACCGCTGCAGGCCGAGCCCGCCTAATGCAGGATCTCGTCGTCATCGTCGTCGAAATCGTCGTCCTCGTCCCACGAGTGGTCCATCATCGCCAGCGCTTCCTCGGCCGCCGCTGCGATGTCCTGGTCGCGTGAGCCGAGGAGAGCAGCGAGGATCTCGCCCGCTTCCGCCGGGCGGATCGTGGCGATTGCTCCGATTGCAGCCAGGAGCAGCGGCTTCGCGGTCTTGCGCGACTCGACGAGCGCGACGACGTGCGACCAGGCCGCGTCGAGCTCCCAGTTGCCCGCCGCCTCGATCGCCTCGCAATGAGTGTCCTCGTCCTTGCTGTTCAGCGCCTCCAGAATCTCGGCATCGAATCTGCGATGGTATTTCATGCCGAAGACCGCGGTGAGCCGCCATTCCTGATCCTTGCTGTCGTAGGCCTCGCGAATCGCCTCGCGCTGCCAATCCTGCGGGGCGCGCACCGCCGCCTCCAGGACTCGCCGCCGCGTCTCCTTCGGCACGCTCGCATCCGCCTAGACCGCGCGCAACGAGTCCTGGATCCGATGGAATGTCTCTTCCGAGATCGGCACATCGTCAGGATCATCGAACTCCTGCGTGTCTCCCGTCTCCAGCACGGGACCGAGTGCGATCGCCGCCCGTCCGCGCAACTCCGCGGACCTGCCGGCGTCCCGCACGATCGCCAGCAGGGCGTCGACCAGAGAATCGTTGATGACCACCATGTCGCCCGCGAGCTCGGCGGCCAAGAGCAGATCGGCCTCCGAGGCCTTGCCATCGCGAAGCACATCGAGCAGCGTCTTCGCCGCGCTTTCAGGCCATTCCCAGGGAGGAGTGTTTTCCAGGACTTTGAGCTTCATTGGGGTCTTTTTTTCGAGTCGCTTGCGACGACCGTGCTAATGGTGTGCATCAAGTATAGCCGCCGGCAACGACCCGCCGTCTGCTGAGCGAGGGAAAGGCGCGATGTGTCGACGAAGACGGAATGACACAACCTTGCCGAGAACTCTCTGCGTCTCTGTGTCTCTGCGGTGAATGCTTTTTCTTGGGACTGGCGGCAGGAGAAACATTCAACGCAGAGGTCGCAGAGGAATTGACTCTGATCCGTCCTTAAGTCCCGAAAAAACAGCCACCGCAATCTCATCTCCCGCCTTGCCTCAACCTCAACTCCGCATCCAGCCGATGGCGTCCATCCGGCCAGGCCTTCAGAAACGCCCTCCAGAGTCGGGCCTCATTCGTGGTCGATGCGAGCTCGAAGTCGGAGGCCTCGCGACGGCAGAGATTGGCTTCCGCGGCTCGCGCGGAATTGGAATGGTCCGCGAGATAGCGGTCCCACGCCGCCGCCGTTCCTGCCTCCCAGGCCGCGGCCCAATCTCGCGGCTCGGCCTCGGCCACCGCGGCTTCGAGGACTGAGAGGCGCCGCCGGGCATTCGACCCCCAACGGCCCTGCGGACGAATCTCGAGGTATCTCCGCAGCGATGCCACGGAGTCCGCCGCGGCCGCGTGCTCCCAAATCTCCTTGTCGCGCGCGGCGTCGAGCGCAGCGGCGATCTCGCGCTTCTCTTCGCCATCGCCGATCGAGCCCAGCAATAACTCCGCGGCGTCGCAGTCGCCTTTGGCGATGGCATCTAGCGCCGCCGTGGCGGCGCGCACTTCCTCCCAGCGAGCCACGAGCCGGGTCATCTCGTCGCGTCGCGGCGAATCCGGGAAGTCAGTCAAGAATGCCGCGCCGGCCTTCGGATCCTTCGATGCCGTGATGGCGACGAACGCGGCATCCTCGATCGCCGCCAGCCGGCCTCGCACCTCCTCGGCGTGTGCGCCGCCGGGATGGGTCATGAGATAGAGCTGCCAGGCCGCTGCCCGATCGAGCGAGCAAGCATGCTTGTAGTCGTCCTCGTCCGCCAGCTCGCGCACGAGACGCCGCGCCTCGCGAGCGAGAAGGCCGGCAGGATGCATGCGAAGGAACGTCTCGAGCGCCTGACGGCCGCCGCCGCGCGCCGAGTCGAATGCCAACGCTTCGCGCCGGTGCAATTCAGCCCGCGGCTTGCGCCTGCCGTACGGATGCTGGGCCAGAAACGCATCCCAGGCCGCCACCGTCTTCGACTCCGAGGCGGCGCGATAGTCGCTCTCCTCACGCGCGCGAACCTCCTCGCAGCGCTGGCGGGCCGCCGCGGCATGCCGGTCCTTCCCCCACTGAGCGAGATACGACTCCCACGAATCCTCGGTATCGACGGCCGCGGCGGTCTCGAACGCCAGGCGCTCAGCAGCCACGCGCGCGGCCTCATCGCTATGCATGCTCGCAGGAAAGCGCGTCGCGAAATCGCGAATCGCAGCGTAGGTATCGGCGGCCACGGCCTCGGAAAACGCCGCAGCGGAGAGGCGTTGTCGAAGATCGTTCAGCCTGATCTCCGCTTCCAACCTGTGGCGTCCGTCCGGCCACGACTTCAGAAACTCGCGAAGCTCCGTCTCGGTGTCAGCGCCCGCCGTGCCCTCGAATGCCAGCGCCTCTTCGAGCAGGCTCTGGGCCCGGCTGGCCTCGGCGGAGGCACCGTACGACTCCAGATATCGGCGCCACGCCGCAGAGCTTCCGTCCTCCCACGCCCGCTGGAACGATGCGGCGCGGTCGAGAAACCCATCGGACTGCTCGCGACTCGCTGCTTCGCTGCGCGCCGCCGGCTTTTCGATCGCGTCCGAGCTCTCCAGGCGCTCGCGCTCTCCAGCCTCGGTGGGTGTGTCCGTTCCCGGAGGCATCGCCTGGATGATCGTCGCGCCGATCGTGCCAGCGCCCCGGAGTTGCTCGACCTGGCTGCGCGTCAGCGTGCCCGCAGGAGCCGAGAGATACGGCCGCAGCGCATTCGAGAAGTCGCGGGCATCCGCATATCGCTGGCTCCGGTCCTTCTCGAGCGCCTTGAACACGACCGCCTCCAACCCCTCGGGCCATTCGAGCTCGGGCGCTGCGGCGGCAAACGGCTGCGCCGCCTCGGTGAGGTGCTTCATGATGTAACCATGCGTCGTCTGGCTCGTGAACGGCGGCACTCCGAGCAACATCTCGTAGAGAACCACGCCCAGACAATAAAGGTCTGCTCTGCCGTCGATCTGCTCGCCGTCGGCCAGGCGGCCGAGCTGCTCGGGCGACATGTACTTCGGATTGCCCATCAGCATCCCGATCTGCGTGGTATCCGCAGATGACGCGCCGGTCTCCTTCGCGATTCCGAGGTCGATGATCTTGACCACGAGACAATCGTCGGAATCGTAGGAGAGCATGATGTTGCCGGCCGAGATGTCGCGATGCAGCAGGGCCCGTCGATGGATGTGACCGAGCCCGGCCAGCACCTGGGCGGCGACGTCGGCCGCGAGGGCCAGCGGAAAGACGCCATTGGAGGAGATCCAGTCGCGCACGGTCGTACCGTCGATGAACTCGGTGACCATGTAGCTGCCGCCATCTCCGAGGAAGAAATCGTGGACGGCAGCGATATTCGGATGATGGATCTGCGTGGCCAGCCGCGCCTCGCGCAGGAAGCGCGTCCGATACATGTCATCGGCAAGGAGTCCCTGCTTCATGACTTTGATGCAGCGGAAGGCATTGAGGTGAAGGTGGCGGGCCTTGAACACCTCTCCCATGCCTCCCGACCCGATGAGGTCGAGGATCTCGTACTTGCCATCGAGGACCGTCCCCGTAGCGATTGTGGACGACCCGAACGGACGCGGGCTGCCGTTGGTCATGAGCCTCTCGAAGCCGGGAGCATAACTCCGTTCCACGGCAGTTGCACTCCTGCCACCGTGGCACAGACACTCTTGTCTGTGCCCGCCTCGATGCGCCGATGCGCGAGAGCATGACTCCATTCGCTGGCAGTCTGTGCTCCCGTAGGGCCCAGCCGCGCTGGGCCGCCTCGGCACGCCGCGCTCGCCTCCCATTTGCCGGATCGCCACCACGGGACGCCGCCTGTGGCGACCGAAGCCCCGCCGGACCGCCACGACCGAGCATCGGTCACTGCGCTCCGTTTGCTACCGCGCAGTTGCGGGTGCTAACTTCTGTTTGTCATCCGCCGCCCGGAGTTCGATTGCCTGCAAGTCGAACCGTCCGAAGAGATCGGACGGTTCGAGGGGAAGCCATCGTGAGCCAGGATAAAGACAACAAGCTCGCCTTGTTTGAAGGCCGTCAGATACGAAAGGCGTTCCATCAGGGCGAGTGGTGGTTCTCAATCATCGACGTGATCGGGGTATTGGTGGGCGGCGAGCGCCCTCGCAAGTACTGGAATGACCTGAAGAAGAAGCTGTTCCAGGAGGGCTATGACCAGTTGTCCGAAAGAATCGGACAACTGAAAATGCGGTCCAGCGACGGCAAGTTCTACGCAACCGACTGCGCTAATACCGAGACCCTTTTCCGGATCATCCAGTCAATCCCCTCGCCCAGGGCCGAGCCCCTCAAGCGCTGGCTGGCCCGCGTCGGCAAGGAGCGCATCGACGAGATCGAGAACCCCGAGATCGCCATGGGCCGAATGCAGGAACTCTACGAAAAGAAGGGCTATCCCAAGGAGTGGATCGACAAGCGGCTGCGGGGCATCGCCGTGCGCCAGGATCTCACGGACGAGTGGAAAGACCGCGGCGCCTCGACGAGAGTGGAATTCGCTATCCTGACCAACGAGATCATGCAGGGCGCCTTCGGGCTCAAGGTCGACGAATACAAGCAGGTGAAGGCGTTGGAGCGGGAGAACCTGCGCGACCACATGACCGACATCGAGCTGATCCTCACGATGTTGGCCGAGGCAACAACGACAAAGCTGCACCGGGATCGCGATTCACGAAAGATGGAGCCGCTCAGAAAGGACGCAAAGGACGGCGGCGCGGTGGCCGGCAGGACGCGCAAGGATATCGAGCGCCAAACGGGCAAACCGGTGATCACGACCGCGAACTTCAAGCAACTGAGCACCAGGCGCCCGAAGAAGATGAAGGGTT
>DASQGS010000376.1:0-7324 GCA_035632455.1 Thermoanaerobaculia bacterium
GTCCTGCCGAACGACAAGACGCTCCCTCAGAACTTCAAGGCGGCGAAGTACGTCGCCGTCTGGCGCGCGAACTTTCCGCGCGACCGCAGCAATGTTGTTTGGGAGGGGAGCGACGGCGTGCTCCTGAGGCGCTGAGTGATCGCCGTCCTTGTCGCCATCGCCGTGATGCTGGCCGCCGGTCTGCCGGCCGCGCTGGCCATCGAGCCGCGCGCCCGAGGCTTGTACCTGACCGGACTCGCCTTTCTGTACGGCAGCGCGCTTGTGTTCGTCACGATGCTGGTGCTCGCGCTCGCGCACATCGGTTGGAGCGTGGCGATCGTGCTCATCGCGCTCGCGGTCATCGCCGGAGCGCTGGCACTCATCGCGGTGCGACGCTTGCGCCGGTCGGCGGCGGAGACGAATCCCGTCATCCGAGGAGGCCTGCTCGATGCCAGCATCTTCACTGCCAGCGCCATCGGCCTCGATCTCTGCACGCTGCTCGTGCTCGTTTCGTATTGCTTCTACACGACGCTCGCGCCGCTTTGGGAATGGGACTTCTGGGCCATCTGGGGACTCAAGGCTCGTGTCTTCGCCGCCGCCGGTGGAATCGATTGGCGCTTCCTCGAGAGCGAATGGAATCGCTTCGTCCACCCCGACTATCCGCTTCTTCTCCCTCTGAACCTTGATTTCATCGCTCTGCTGAACGGCGGCTGGAGCGATCGCTGGCTCGGTCTGCTCAACGTCGCGTTTGCGGCCGCGGGGTTGGGAATCGTGAGGAGCCTCGTGCGGCGCGAGCAACCGCCGGTCGTCGCGTCTCTGGCCACGCTGGCCGTGGCTACGACTGCCGCGACTCGCTTCGTCGGCCTCGGAGAGGGACCGCTGATCGCCTTCGGCGCCGTGGCCGTGCTGATGTTGCGGCGTGCGCTGGCGACCGGCGATGCTGCAGCCCGGCTTCATGGCGTGCTGCTCCTCGGTTTCGCGGCGAGTTGCAAGAACGAGGGTCTGGCCCTGCTCATCGCCGTCGCCATCGCCCTTTTCATTGCCGGCGAGGGCTCGCTGCTCTCGAAAGACCGCTTCCGCTCCATCGCCAACCTCTGGCCGGCGTTGGTCGCGATCGCTCCCTGGATGTTGATGCGTGCAACGCACAGCCTCGGCACCGACATCGCCTCGGGGCCGGTTCTCGTCCGCATGGCCGCGCACCTGCGTCACGCGGGAGAGATCGCCATCATGCTCGGCCACCAGTCGGTGGATCGCGCCGCCTGGATCGCCTGCCTCGCCGGCCTCTTCATCGCCGGAGGCCGCGAGCTTCGCCGCGAGCGCTTCGTGCTCGTGGCGATGGCTGTTCAACTCGTCTTCTTTCTTCTTTCCTATCTCGCGACGCCGAACGACGTCGGCTGGCACATCGCCACGTCATGGTCACGCCTGATGAGCCAGCTCGCCATCCCGATCACCGTCGTAGTCTCGCTGATGCTGGCCAGAAACATCCGCGGCGAGACTGCACAAAACATGAGTGGCCGAACTTTGTAAGTTCGGCCACGGCGCTTGGCACGATGTACGCCAAGAACATCCAAACTCCGGCACTGAGCCTTGTGGCGAGGCCGTAGGCAATCGCGTTGAGCGTGCCAAGCATTGAAGGCCGAGCTTACAAAGTTCGACCACTTGACCACTTGCGCCAGATGGCGCAGAATCCAAGGCCACACGTGCAAGTCATGTCTCACTCCTCCTCAACCGCTGTACTCCCCGAACAAAGCGAACCAGCGACGCGGAACCTCAGACAATTCCAGGCGCTGCTCTCCGCAGGCAGCTCAAGCCCATACAGCCATGCCGTTCTCCTGGGGCTGAGGTCCTTCGAACTCGGCTCCCTCCTGCGCGACATTGAACGCGGTCTGCCGTACAGCGCGATCGAGAAGCTCTCCCAGAACCTTGCGCTTCCGCTCGAGCAGGTCGCGGCCTTCATCGACATCCCGAGACGCACCCTGACGCGGCGGAAGAAGACCGGCCGGTTGCTCCCCACGGAGTCCGATCGATTGTTGCGCGCATCGCGCATCGCCGGCCGCGCGCTCGAGCTCTTCGATGGTAATCGGGACGCAGCCATCGAGTGGCTTCTCGCGGCGCAGCGAGCCCTCGGCGGTGCGGTGCCGTTCGAGCTTGCGCGCACCGAGCTGGGCGCCCGAGAAGTCGAGCGGCTGATCGAGCGGCTGGAGCACGGTGTCTTCTCGTAGTGATCACAACCTACCGCATCGTCAAGGCCAGATATGCCGCCACCGCGTTCGACGGCGAGGGCGCTCGCGTCTCCGGAGGCCGTTGGAGCTCTCGCGGAACCGCGATGGTTTACACCTCGGAAAGCGCGGCACTGGCCGCCCTCGAGATGCTCGTCCATTTCCAGCGGGGCGCGGTCCTCCCGGCGTACGTCGTCATTCCGTGCTCCTTCGACCAGTCGCTCGTGTCGAATCTCAATCCGTCGATCCTGCCGAGGAATTGGCGATCGTATCCGGCACCACGAAAACAGCAATTGATCGGAGACGATTGGGTGAAGCGCGGCTCGTCCGCCGTGCTGCGAGTGCCGAGCGTCATCATCGCCTCGGAGTCGAACTACTTGCTCAACCCGCGCCATGCGGACTTCGCTTCGATCAGAATCGGCTCACGACAACGCTTCAAGCTCGACTTGAGGCTGATTCACTAAACTAATAACGGGAGCAGCCATGCCGAAGCTCGACCCTAACGCCAACGAATTCCGCGAAGCCGGCCACCGGCTCATCGACTGGATCGCCGGCTACATCGACGGGATCGACCAGTACGACGTCCTCTCGCGCGTTCAGCCGGGCGACATCGAGAAGCAGTTCGCACCGCACGCCGGCGAGGATGGCAAGAGTTACGACGCGCTGATCGGCGAGCTCGAGCAGAAGATCGTGCCCGGCATCACGCATTGGAATCATCCCGCGTTCTTCGCCTACTTCTCGATCACCGGATCGCAGGCCGGGATTCTCGCCGAGCTGATCACCGCCGCGCTGAACGCGAACGGGATGCTCTGGAAGACGTCGCCTGCTCTCACCGAGCTCGAGACACTGACGTTGCGCTGGTTGCGGGAGGCTCTCGGCCTTCCCGACGGCTTGTTCGGCATCATCAACGACACCGCCTCGATCAACTCCTTTCTCGCGCTCGCCGCGGCGCGCGAGGCTCTCGGGCTCGACATCCGCGGCCAGGGCATGACTGGGCGCTCGCTGCCGAAGCTGAAAGTGTATTGCTCCGAGCACGCCCATTCATCGATCGAGAAAGGAGCGCTGGCGCTCGGTTTCGGAGCCGGTGGCGTCGAGCACATCGCGAGCGACGATGCCTACCGCATGCGCGTTGACGCGCTCGAAGCGGCCATCGCCCGCGATCGCGCGGCCGGCGCCCTCCCCTGCGCGGTCGTGGCCACCGTCGGCACGACCTCGACCGCTTCCGTCGATCCGGTGCGCCGCATCGCCGCGGTGGCGCAGCGCGAGAAGCTCTGGCTGCACGTCGATGCCGCGTACGCCGGCTCGGCCACAATCGATCCTTCATTCCGATGGCTGTGGGACGGCGTCGAGCACGCCGACTCGATCGTCACGAATCCGCACAAGTGGCTCTTCACGCCCATCGATTGCAGCGTGCTCTACACACGCCGTCCGGAAGTCCTTCGCGAGACGTTCTCGCTCGTCCCCGAGTACCTCAAGACGTCCGACAGCGCCGAGATCAACTACATGGACTACGGCCTTCAGCTCGGGCGCCGCTTCCGCGCGCTCAAGCTGTGGATGGTCATGGAGCACTACGGTCTGAAGCGGATGCGCGCGGTGATCCGCGATCACGTCTCGCTTGCCGCGCGTCTCACGGCCGAGCTGCGGAAGCGCGACGATGCCGAGCTGATCGCGCCGCAATCCCTCAGCGTGGTCGTCTTCCGCAAGGTCGTGCGTGCCAGCGACCGTACCATCGACGAGGCCGCCTCGGAGCGCGCCAGCGTCGAGCTCCTGGAGCGCATGAACGCCTCCGGCCACGTCTTCGTCTCCCACACCCGCCTCCGCGGCAAGTACGGCATCCGCGTGGCCATCGGCAACGCCGCGACGGAATGGCGGCACGTGGAGAAGATTCTGGAGTTTCTTTGAGATCGCAGCCTTCACGCGCAGGAAGTGCGCCGCGGCTCCGGTTGACAGGCCTCGTTGTTGCTCCGTACACTACCGCCCGCGTTATGAACAGCCAGCTCGCTCCCCGGCGGCACCATCATCACCGGCATCATCATCCGGCCTAGGGGTGCTCCGTCAGCGCCCCGCCGTGAGAAGGGGCGCGCAGGCAGAGAGAAACGCACCGAAGCGCATCAGGTCCTGAACCTCTTCTCCCGGCGGGAAGAGGTTTTTTGTTTTGTGATCTGAGGAACGTGAATGACGACTCCACTGAAGTCCTATCCCACCGGCGTCCGGGCGCTGCTCGTCGAGGAAGCGGCGCGGCGGCGGCGGATCGAGTCGCGCTTCGTGGCCGAGCTCGAGAGGGCCGCATTCGCCGAGATCGTGCTGCCCATCATCGATTACGTCGAGCCCTACGCGGCGCTCGTGGACAAGCAGCTCGCCAGGCAGAGCTACCGCTTTGTCGATCGGGACGGCGAGCTCGTGACCATCCGCTCCGATTTCACTCCGATGGTAGCCCGCGCCCTCGCTCCGTCACTCCGCGTCTCCGACCTTCCGCTCAAGATCTTCTATCGCGGCGACGTCATCCGCTGCGAGGCCTCGCGCCTCGGCGTCAATCGCGAGTTGTTCCAGATCGGCGCCGAGATCCTCGGGGACGACTCCGTCGAGGCCGACGCCGGCGCTCTCCTGCTCTCGACCGCGATCATCGCCGGCTTCGGCATTCGCCCGATGGTCGTCTACAACGACGTCTCGATCGTCGAGCGGATCATCGCATTTGCGAGCGCTTCGACCGGCGCTTCGCCGGATATTGACCGCGCCATCCGCAGCGCGCTCGTGGCCAAGCGCACCGGCGAGCTCGCCGCGGTGCGCGCCTCGATTCCGCCGGCCGCGCTCGCGCTTATCGAGCAACTCGCGAGCGGCGAGGCCACCCTTGCGAGCCTCGCCAATTTCGAGGCCACCGCTGATGCGGCGCGCCGCCTGGAATCGATCGAGCGCGCCACTCGTGACGCCGCGAACGGCGATTTCATTCTCCACCTGGACGACATCGATGAGAGTCCCGGCTACTACACCGGTCTCCGATTCCGCATCTACGACGCCGGCACGCGAAGCCGCATCGCGCAGGGCGGCCGGTACGATTCGCTCTACCAGCGCTTCGGCTTTCCCGCGGCCGCCATCGGCTTCACGTTCACAATCGACGACCTCGATGAGCGAGAGTTGAACGCCACCACGGCCACGGCGCAGACAGGCGAGGCCCGCTGATGACGCTGCTGCGCATTGCTCTGCCGAAGGGACGCCTACAAGACCGTGTGCTCGAGGTCTTTGCCGCGGCGGGCTACGAAATCCCGACGGACGCCGAGCTCAAGAGCCGCAAGCTCGTATTCGAGCGCGGCGGTGTCGAATGGATTTTCGTCAAGGACTGCGACGTGCCCGTCTACGTCGAGCATGGCGCCGCGGACGCCGGCGTCGCCGGTCTCGACCAGATCCTGGAGCACGAGTGTACGGCGTATCAGCCCGTCGAGCTCGGCTTCGGCCGCTGCCGGATGATGGTTATCGGTGCGCCGGGCGCCTCGCGCCTCGGGCGCGACTCCGCGGCGAAGATCGCTACGAAATATCCGCGAATCACCCGCCAGTACCTCGACGCTCGCGGCATCCGCGCCGAGATCGTGCCGCTCGGCGGTTCGGTCGAGCTGGCCGCGGTTCTCAACCTCACCTCGCACGTGGTCGACCTCGTCGAGAGCGGCGAGACCGTGCGCGTGCATCACCTCGAGATTCAGGACCTCGTGGCCGAGATCTCGCCGCGCCTGATCGTCGGCAAGAGCGTCTATCGCACCGACCCGAAGCGCATCCGCGAGCTGATCGCCAGAATCGAGGAGGCGAAATCGACATGAGGATCTTCCGCGCCAACACCTCCGAGGCCCATGACGCCATGCGCGACATCGAAGCGCGCCGCGGCGAGTCCGAGGGCGAGGCCCTCCGCACAGCCCGCGAGATTATCGACGGCGTTCGCGCCGAAGGCGACGCCTTCGTGGCATCGCAACTCGCGCGATTCGATCGCATCGAGCTCTCCCCGGACGAGATCAAGATCGCGCCTCGGGACGTGCAGATCGATCCCGCCATCGCAAGCGCCATCGACCTCGCCATCGAGCGCGTCGAAGCCTTTCATCGACAGCAACTCCCTCAGTCCTTTCGATACACAAACGAGGGCACGGACGTCGTCCATCGCGTGCGCCCGCTGCGCCGCGTGGGCATTTACGTGCCCGGCGGACGCGCGGTCTACCTCTCGACGCTGATCATGGGCGCCGTTCCGGCACGCATCGCGGGCGTTCCGGAGATCGTCGTCGCCACCACGCCGGCTGCGGCGTTCCGCGATGAGCTGCACTACACCTGCGCTCGCCTTGGCGTTCATGAGATCTACCGCGCCGGCGGCGCCGCCGGAATCGCGGCGCTCGCCCTCGGCACGCAAACGCTTCGCCGCGTCGACAAGATCGCCGGGCCGGGCAACGCGTACGTCACGGCGGCGAAGCAACTCCTCGGCGGAGTCGAGGTCGGCATCGACATGACCGCAGGCCCCACCGAGCTCGTCGTGATCGCCGACGACACTTCCGATCCTGAGCTCGTCGCCGCCGATCTCCTGGCCCAGGCCGAGCACGGCAGCGACTCGTCGGTCATCTGCCTGACAACCTCGGCGATCTTCGCGGATTCGCTCAGCGCCGAGGTCGACCGCCAGATCGAAGCGAGTCCCTCGACGTCGCCGGCGCGCGAGTCCGCCCCGACGAATGGATTGATCCTCCTCGCGGAATCGCGCGACGAGACCATGGCCATCGCAAATCGCGTTGCACCGGAACACCTGTCGATTCATGCCGCGGACGCCTCATGGTTCGCCGAACGCGCGGAGAATTGCGGCGCAGTGTTCTGCGGTCCCTGGTCGCCCGCTGCCGGCGGCGATTACATCATCGGACCGAATCACGTGCTGCCGACCGCCGGCACGGCGCGCTTCTACTCACCGCTCGGCGTTTACGACTTCGTCAAGAGATCGAACATCATCACCATGACGGCGGAGGAGATGGCGAAGCTCGCGCCCGCCGCCGAGGCAATCGCGGAATTCGAAGGACTGCCGTTGCACGCGAAGTCGGTGCGCTTGAGGAGATTTCCGTCATCCTGAGCCGCGGAGACGGCGAAGGATCTGAAATGGACAAGCCTGCAATCTT
>DASQGS010000377.1:0-11662 GCA_035632455.1 Thermoanaerobaculia bacterium
TAGCGCGGCGAAGGATCTCCTTGGCAGAAAACTTGATTCTCGTAAGGAGATCCTTCGCCGCGCTGCACCCCCTCCGGGGGTTTCGCCGGCTCAGGATGACACGATTACCTTCTACGCATATCTTCTTGCTCTCTTACAACCCTCCAACAAACCTTCCGCGATTCAGCCGCCGATCCGGATCAAAACGCAATTTGAGTTGCTCCATGATGGCGAACGAGCCGGGTGCCGGGCCCCACGGATCGATCACAGCGCGAACCTCATTCGGTGCCGCTTCGAGGACGAGCGAGCCGCCGTCGCGGATGAGCGCTTCGCGGGCCTCGCGCAGCGCGGCGATCGCGGCGGCTATGTCCTCGACATCCCCCGAGGCGAAGCCCAGGCCGAGCGTGCCGTACCAGGCGAACGAGCCACCTCGGAGCGCGGCGAGGATCGGCGCGATGAATTCGTCGATGCCTGCGAATCGCGATGGGAGCGAGGCTACTTTCACGCGAAGCGAGCCACAGCCGCGGACGTCATCGTGACGTTTCCAGAACGCCGCGGCATCGCCGTCGCCCAGCGGTTCGCATGGCGTCTGCGCCGCTGCGCCGAGGGCAACGATCCGGTCGATCTGCTGCTGGACGCCTTTGGCGAAACCCTCGAAGCGCACGCCGAGGTCGTAGCGGCCGTGGCTCGTGTGAATCGCCACCGCACTCGCAGGCTCGAGCTGCGACTGGCGGACGCTTGCGAGGAGGGCCACGACCTCCTCGGCCGGCACTGCGTCGAAGCGCGCGGTCGCGCTGGCCTCGGGAAGGGGATGGAGGCGAAACGTCGCGGTCGCGATCATGCCAAGCGTGCCGAGCGAGCCGCAGGCGACCTTCGGCAGATCGAAGCCAGCGACGTTCTTGACGACCTTGCCGCCGCCGCGCGCAACGATGCCGTCGGCTCGCACGATCGTCACGCCGATGATGAGATCGCGGATCGCGCCGTACCGCGCGCGGCGCGGCCCGTACGCGCCCGTCGCGACGAGCCCGCCGATCGTGGCGCGATCGGGATGCGGCGGATCGAGCGCGAGCCTCTGGTGCTGTTCGGCTGCGACCGCCTGGAGCTGCGCCAACGCAACGCCGGCCTCGGCGACGATCACCATGTCCGCAGGCGCGTACTCGAGGATGCGGTTCATGCGCTCGCTGCGCACCACGGCATCCAGTCCCCCCGGCGCTGCGCCGAGACCGAGCTCGGTGCTGCCGCCGATGAATGCGACGCGCTGCTTCTCGCTGGCCGTTTGGGCCATCGCCTCCGCGCACTCGTCGACGTTCGCCGGCGAATAAACGACGCGCGGCACCACGCCAAGGATCGCGTCGGCAAGGGCGGCGGGGCGGGGGGCGGGAATTGTGGTTGAGGTCATGCGATCCCCCTCTCCCCGCCCAAAATGTCCGGCAAAAACGCGACTCGAAATTCGGGGAGAGGGCCGGGGTGAGGGGCAGCCCATCCAATGCGTTCGCTTGGTCTGGGCGGCCCAAACGCACATCCTGCCGCTGCGTTGCCCCTCACCCTGCCCTCTCCCCGAATTCCGTACTGCGTTATTGGCGTCACACCGTTGGCGGGGAGAGGGGAAACGCAAT
The DNA here is from genome assembly GCA_035632455.1 of Thermoanaerobaculia bacterium. Classification (GTDB taxonomy): domain Bacteria; phylum Acidobacteriota; class Thermoanaerobaculia; order Gp7-AA8; family Gp7-AA8; genus DASQGS01. The sequence continues at coordinate 1,596 of DASQGS010000377.1, forward strand.
CGCGGTTGCCGCTTTCTGAATTCAGCATACTCACCCCCGCCCCGCCACGCCCGCCAATTCCGTCGCATGCGGCACGTACTTCCCTGGTTTGTCGCCGCACAAGCGCGGCGTTGGGAAGACTTTGCTGGGATTAAATCGCACCTCCGGATCGAAGGAACAGCGTACGAAATTCATCGTCGCCAGGTCGTCCTCGGAGAACATATCGGTCATGTACGCGGCCTTGTCGGCGCCGACGCCGTGTTCGCCGGTGATCGAGCCGCCGGCGGTCACGCAGAGTTTGAGGATCGCCCCGGCGGTCTCCTCGGCGAGCGCCTCCTGGCCGGGCACCGCGGCGTCGTAGAGCACGAGCGGATGCAGATTGCCGTCGCCGGCGTGGAAGACGTTGGCGATACGCAGGCCGGCCTCGGTCGAGAGGCGCTCGATCTCGCGCAGCACGCGGGCGATCTCCGACCGCGGGATCACGCCGTCCTGCACGACGTAGTTCGGACTGATGCGGCCCATCGCAGCGAATGCGCTCTTGCGGCCGCGCCACATGGTCTCGCGCTCGGCGGCATCGCGCGGAACGCGAATCTCGATCGCGCCTGCCTTGCGCGCCAGCTCGGTCGCTTCCGCCGCCGTGTGCTCGACCTCGGCGGCCGTGCCGTCGACATCCATCAGCAACGCCGCGCCGACGTCAGGCCAGTCCACGCCGGTCGCGGCTTTGATGGCCACGATGGCCAGCCGGTCCATCATCTCGATCGCCGCGGGGACGATGCCGGCGGCGATGATGAACGACACGGCGTTGCCGGCCTCGTCGGTCGATGGGAACGTGGCGAAGAACGTGCGCGTCGCCTCGGGCTTGCGGAGGATGCGCAGCACGACTTCGGTGACGATGCAGAGCGTCCCCTCGCTGCCGACGAGCGCGCCGCGCAGATCGTAGCCCGGCGGATCGAGCACCGGGCCGCCGAGCTCGACCACTGTGCCGTCTGCGAGCACGACCTTCGCGCCGAGCACGTGGTTCGTCGTGAAGCCGTACTTGAGGCAATGCGCACCGCCGGAGTTCTCGGCGACGTTGCCGCCGATCGTGCAGACGAGCTGCGACGACGGGTCGGGCGCGTAGTAGTAGCCTTGCGGCGCGAGGCGCTTGGTGATCTCGAGGTTGATCACGCCCGGCTCGACGCGCACGAATTGATTCTCGAAATCGACCTCGAGGATGCGCTTCATCCGCGACAGCCCGAGGAGCACGCAGCCGGGGACCGGGAGCGCGCCGCCGGAGAGGCCGGTGCCGGAGCCCCGCGGCACGATGGGCAGGCCGGCGGCGTGCGCGAGCTTGACGACGTCGACGACCTCGGCGGTCGAGCGCGGCAGCACCACGATTCCGGGCGTGGCATGGAAACTGGTCAGGGCGTCGCATTCGTAGACGCGGAGCTGCTCGGCCTCGGAGATGCAGTGATCGGCGCCGACGATCGCTGCGAATCGCGCGATCAGCTCGGCCGGAATCGGCGCCGCGGCTCTCGTTTCCATCGCCGCCTCAGTCGAGCTGCTCGTATGCCGGTAACGTCAGGAAGTCGGGGAAATCGCTCGAGCCAACCAGCGTATCGAGCACGGCACGGGCTCGATCGAGGTTCGGCAGATCGCCGAGCTTCGCGACTTCCTCGTCGCGGATCTGGTTGTAGAGCCGGCGATCGACCTTGCGGCCATCGTCGAGCGTCACCTCGCTGTTCACCCAGAGCCAGAGCTGGGCGCGGGAGATCTCCGCCGTGGCCACGTCCTCCATCAGATTGAAGATCCCGGCCGCGCCGTTGCCGCTGAACCAGTTCGCCAGGTACTGCATGCCGACGTTGATGTTGTTGCGCAGCCCTTTCTCAGTGACCGTGCCGCCGAGGATGGTCGTGTCGACGAGCTGCTCGGCGCGGACGTTGACGTCCTCGCGCAGCCGTTCTTTCTGATGCGCCTTCGGGCCAAGCACGCGGTCGAACACTTCCTTCGCCACCGGAACGAGATCGGGATGGGCGACCCAGGTGCCGTCGAAGCCGTCGCCGGCCTCGCGTTCCTTATCCTGCCGCACTTTCGCCAGCGCGGCCTCGTTGATCTCGGGATCCTTGCGGCTGGGGATAAACGGGGCCATGCCGCCCATGGCATGCGCGCCGCGCCGATGGCATGTGCGGATGAGCAGCTCGGTGTAGGCGCGCATGAACGGCACGGTCATGGTGATCTGCGCTCGGTCGGGGAGGAAAAGACCGGGCCGCGCGCGGAGTTTTTTGATCGTTGAGAAGATGTAATCCCATCGCCCGGCGTTGAGGCCGCTGGCATGCTCGCGCAACTCGTACAACATCTCGTCCATCTCGAACGCGGCGGGCAGGGTCTCGATGAGCATGGTCGCTCGCACGCTGCCGCGCGGCACGCCGAGCGTGTTCTCGGCAGCGAAGAAGACCTCGTTCCAAAGACGGGCTTCGAGATGCGACTCCATCTTCGGCAGGTAGTAGTACGGTCCCGTGCCGCGAGCGATCTGCTCTTTCGCGTTGTGGAAAAAGGCCAAGCCGAAATCGGCGAGGCTCGCGGAGATGGGCGAGCCATCGACCAGGATGTGCTTCTCGTGAAGATGCCATCCGCGCGGCCGCACGAGCAGCGTGGCGATCTTGACGTTGAGCTTGTACGCCTTCCCCGTGGGGGCGGCGAACGTGAGCGTCCGGCGCACCGCGGCCATCAGATTGACGTGGCCGACCACGACGTTCTCCCACGTCGGCGAGAGCGCGTCCTCGAAGTCGGCCATGAAGACGTCGGCGCCGGAGTTGAGAGCGTTGATCATCATCTTGCTCTCGACCGGGCCCGTGATCTCGACGTGCCGTTTCTGCAGATCGGCGGGCGTCGATGCGACTTTCCAATTGCCGCGCCGCACGCTCTCGGTCTCCGGCAGGAATCCAAACTGGTGACCGGTTGCGAGCGCGCGGAATCGCTCGGCGCGCTTGGCGAGCAGGGCGACACGAGTGGGGTTGAACCTGCGATGCAGCTCGGCGATGAAAGCCAGCGAATCGCGCGTCAGGACCTGTTCCGACTCCGGCAGCGCACGCCCGGCGACCTCGACATTTGCGCTCATGACTCCTCCGGATGGTGTGTAAGCGCTGGCACTATAACCCGAGGCGTTGGAGGCGGCGAGAGTTTGGCAGGCATGCGACGCGCGGAGGGGCGCACGGCTTGGTCAGCCCGCAACTCGGGGCGTCGTCAGGCCGCGTCGGTTGCGTCTTTCGCCGCCCTGAGCGTTTCCGGCGCGACGTCCGCACCGTTGGGCCAGCAGACCGTGCCACCGTCGATGAAGAAGCGCTTGAACTCGCGCTTGTTCGCGAGGCGCTGAAATACCTCGCCGTGCAGCCATCGCGAGAAGTCGACGACCTTCTCCGCTCCGTCCGAGAACCGGAGGCGGATCTGATACTTGCGAACGTAGTCGGCTTTGACGACACGAACAATCGGTTTATGCATGCCCTACTCCAATGGAGCGATCCTCTCCAAGGCCTCCAGCCTCGGCCTATTGCTCCTGCCCCGCACCTTGTGACAGGACTGCCGCACAGCGATTGGCCGCCTCTGCGCTCCCGACCCCATCGAATCCAAACCCATTCCAGCGGTATGCAGCAGTCCGCGTGCCTCGATTCTCCGGGTCAGGCGCGGCGAAGGAATCCGCGCGATGCAGCGCGCAAATTGTGCCGTCGGGCTCGGCCACGGCGTCGAGGAGCGGCCAGGCCAGCGCCGAGCCGCGCCATTTGGCGATCAAGCCACGACTGCCGATCGCATACACATACGGTCGGAGGCCCTCCTCGTGATCGAGCGGTGAGGCGTGGCGCTCGATCGTGAGCAGAAGCGGCGGCTTGTCCGGCCCTTCGAGCTTCGCCACTTCCAGCGAGACCACGCGCTGCCTGCGCGAACGCCACGCGACGCGATTGTCTCTTGTGCCGTCGAGGATCAAGCCCTCCTGAGGCTGATCGGGCGACCACGGCTCGGGTCTTATCGCAAAGCCGCCCACGACGAGATCAGGCGCGAGGCCGGCAGTGCAAGACGCAAGGTCGACGCGCGCCTTCTCATCCTCAGGACCCAGTTGAGGAAACGACGTCCCGGGATCAGTGTGCGTGTGAATCGCACCGCATTGCAGCCGCCCGCCGCGAATCCGGCAATCGGCGATCAAGCCATCCTTCGTCTCGGGGTATTTCTGGTCGAAAACGTGATTCCCGAGGGAGAAGAACACCGGCCTGCCGCGTATGCACTCGGGACGTTGCACGACATGCGGATGATGACCGAGGATCACGTCGGCGCCGTGATCCACGAGCCAGGATGCATCCGCCCGCTGCGTATCGGTTGGCCAATCGACGAGCTCGCTGCCCCAGTGAATCGAAACGACAACGATATTGGCGAGTTGTCTTGCCAGGCGGAGCTTCTGGGCCACGGCGATCGACGGGATCTCCTGTACGCGCCCGTCGGCGGCGCGGACGAGCGTAATGGCCACAATCGCCACAGTGACGTCGCCGAATCGGAGAAATTGCGGGGAAGCATCGAAATCGAGTGCCAGCAATCCCGCCTGTTGGAACGCCGTGCGAGTCGCATCGCGTCCAGCCGCGCCAAGATCGCCGGCGTGATTATTTTCGATTGTAACGGCTTTGAATCGACCATCCTTCAATGCCGCGACCGCGGATGACGGCGTTGCAAAACAGGGGCGGCTCACGCACTGCGAATCCGCTCCGATCGCTCCTTCGAAATTGCCGCCAACCCAGTCGGCCTTGCGCAACAGTTCCACAATCTCGTTTGACCATGGCCACACTTTCCGCTTCTGCACTTCGAACTGCACCAGCCGCGACAGCATAATGTCGCCGGTGAAGAGAAAGCGAATTTCGGCGGGATCCTTTGGTGGGGCCGCGATCAATGGGCAAGAAAGCAGCAAGAGGATGAGCGCGACTCCACGCCATCGTGTGATCCTGAGCCGGCGAAGCCCCGGAGGAGTGAAGCGCGGCTTTCGATGGTACACGTCGGTTTTTGCGCTGACGGTGACGTCACAAAAACTCCTCTGCGTACTCTGCGCCTTTGCGGTAAGTCTTTCTCTGCCGCCAGCCCGGAAAAACATTTTCTCGCGCATCCACTTCTGCCTTCTGCCTTCCTCAAAACGGCGCTTTCGCCGGGCACGACAACTCCTGCGACGATACATAAGGCTCGATCCATGCCGGCCGCCGTTGCCGGCCGGCAAGCTTGCGCCAGTCAGCGTCATTGAGCAGCACCGGCGATGTGAATTCATAATACGAATAGACGCTTCCCTTGACCACCTCGCGCCGGCCGAAATACGTCACGATCTGATCCCACTCCAGCGGCCGCCCCACGCCAGCCTCGAGGAACGGACCGCCGGCGGCGCCGGAGACGTCTGCGATCCTCGCCATGGGATCAGGATTCGAGAGCGCCAGGTCCTTATTGGCCAGGCTCTTGAATACGAGGAAATGGTGCTCAGCGACGCGGCCGACGTATAAGATCTCCTCGTATTCAACGTCAGTGCGCGCCTCTCCGCGGAGCTCCTTCTCCGCGATGGCCTGAAAGAGGCGCGCCTTCGCCGCAGCCTCCTTCAGGCGTCGCAGAATTCCCTGCTGCAATGCCTCGGCGTTCGCGGCGTCCTCCGTCTTCATCGTCGCGCCGGCAAATGCCTCGGATGACGAGACCGACTGCGCGAGGCGATCGAAGAGCTCGGCGATCGCGGCGAAGGTCTTGGGATCGGGCTCGACATAGCCGCGCGGCGGCCGCAGGACGATCTCCTCGAATCCTCCCTCGCCGCATTCCGCCGCCGTGCGCTCATTGACCAGCACTGTGGCGTGGCGCAACGTGGCCCATGAGGCCAGACCGGTTTGTAAGCGCTTCGCCTTCCACATCTCAGCGGGCGGCGCAACTCCGGGAAAGCCTGCGTCGTCCGCCCACTGAACTGCGAGCGCGGCGATCCAGCGGTCATACAAATTGGCCGTATGCCGGGGCGCGGGAGCTCTTGCAGAAAGGGCATCGAGCGCGCGACCGAGCGGCGGATACTGCCCGATCTCCTTCGCCAGCAACGACCGCGCGAACCGGCTTCCGAGGGCGGCCGCGAGGTCCAGCCCCGACGGCATCATGCGCGGCCCAGACGGTCCGGTGATCTGCTCGGATTCCGGCCAGTCGGAATGAAAGACAGTCGAGAGCAAGACCTCATTGTCGAAGCCCCAGGACAGCGGGAAGACGCCGGCGCCTGCCGTCGGGTGACGGGTATACGCAGGCGGCGCGAATGTTCCCGACGCCCAAACCAGCGGCGCGCGGCTCGGAGCGATCGAATCCTGGTATGTCGCGATCCACTGCATCGCCTTCGCTTTGACGCTTGCCGGAAGCGTCGCCAGAACGGCAGGATCGCGCTCGGCGGCCAATTGCGTCAAATAGTGCACAGCCTTGAAATAGAGAGACATTTCCGGCGACGACGCATAATGGCCGCGCGGTTTCAGCTCGCCATAGTCAAAGACCTTCCCGAATATCGGGGAATCCACGCGCCCGCTCGCCTGTGCGATCCGGGCGGCTTCCGCATTCGCAGCGGGCGTTCCATCACGCAGTGCTGTCAGCGCCTTGAAGGCATCTGGCCAGGGTGCGGCGTCCTTGCGCGCTTTCAAGGCATCGGCGGCGGCTTCGACAAACGCCCAGAATGCCGGAAGGCCGCGCCGGCGCTCCTGAACGATCATCGTGCCCTCGTATGCGGCGGCAAACAATTCCCAGAAGATGTCGGTCGTTACAAGGTAAGGCCTCGTCGGCGTCGTACTGTCATATCCGCCGCATTTGTAGGCCTCAGAGTCATAGAGCTGATAGAGCTGATCCTGATCAAGACGCCGGAACAATCCCTGGCTCTTCTGCAATAGAGGCTGATCGGCTGCGTTCTCGCTGAACATCCAGGCATTGACGACATCGGCCAGCGGCACAGTGATCGGCACATACGCGATCACAGCCGCGCCGTCCTGTTGTGTCAGTCCGATGATGCCCTTGCCGTCGGGCACGGACGATGGCGTTGATGTGAACATACTGTCAGCCGCTTGTTGCGTATGCGAACGGCCGCGGTCGCCATAAACGGCGATGCCCGCAACGCCGCGCTTCCATTGGAGAAGGCTCGCGCCGTTCGGAGTGACTGTCAGCGAGCCGCCGCATGCGGGACCGGCGATCGCGCTCGTCGCGCCCCAGGCTTTGCCGTCATACGCCAATTGGTGATAACAGCCCCCGGCGTCCTGCCAGATCAGGATGTGCCCCGCCGGATGAAACGACGCCGGTACAGCCGATGCCGCCGAGGCCTCGCTGGGAGGCGCGTCGGCATTGGGAAGCTCAGGACTGGGAACGGTTGTGACGCTGCTCTTCGGGCCAATGACTTGATAGTCGCGCCTGCCGTCCTCGGTGATCGAGCGCGTGGCATAAGTCCCGTCGGCATTGTGAACAGCGAAGAACAGGCGATAGCTCAGGCGCTCAGTCTTCGTGACGGCGTCGTATCCGGTCACAAACGGCCGCGGACCGACCAGCAGCCGGCGCAGATCTCTTGGGCTCTTGTAGATCGAGCGCGTAGTCCAGCGCCTGCCCTGTAGCTCAATGGCGAGGATCTGCGATTGTCCGCCGGCCCGGCCGCTGACGAACACGCGCCGCTCGGTGGGATGACATGCCACGGCCCGCGGAACAAAGCCGTCCGGAAGATCGGCGATCACGTCAGTGCGATCCGCGCCCGCGCGCCATCCGATGATGCTTTGATGGCCGGCGCCGTCGCGCACTGCAATCACCGCCTCCGCGCCCGAGGGCCAGACGTCGAAATCGATGACCTCGGTTCCCTTGGCCAATTGCAGTCTGCTCGTGGTGCCCGGCGATGGGTTAACCGCAATCTCCGGCGAGCGGAACGGCGAATCGTCGGCGTGAATCGAAATGGAGAGGGCGAGTGCCATCAGCACCATGATCTTGATGCTGGCCGTGATCGAAGACTTCTGGGAGCACATGAGGGCAATCGTATCGCGAAATCCGGGCGAGGAATCGCACGGCCGGCAGCGCTCGCGGGTTCGGGCGCTTCGGAGAATCTGCTATCCTCCTTTCGGAACATGACGATGAAGCCGATGTCGATCTACGGCGGCAGGGATCCTAGGGAGATCCCGGCTTATTCTTTCGCGGATGCTGGACGTCTGCTGACCGTGAACCCATCCACGATCAGGAACTGGGCCAAGGGGCATCCGCGCTTCCTGCCAGTGCTTACGATTCCGGCGAAGGTGCCCAACGATGCTGTCTCATTCTTCAACCTCATCGAGATATTCGTTCTCGACGAGCTGAGACGGCGCCATCGCTTCTCGCTGCAGCGGCTTCGCCCGTACATTGCCTACATGCGCGGCGCTTTCCCGGGAGCCGCATATCCGCTCGCGCAGGTCGATCTCTTCGTCTCGAACAACGAGCTGTTCGGGCGTTTCGAAAGGCGGCCTCTGGTCAACATTTCGCGCGGCGGACAACTCGGCCTGGAGGAAGTTCTGCGCGACCTTCTTCAGCGCGTGGAGAAGGGACCGACAGGCGAGGGAATCGTCAAACTGTATCCCTTCATCACGAAGCGGCGTCTCCCGGACTCGCCGCCGGTCGTTGAGGTCAAGCCGCGTGTTTCCTTCGGCCGCCCGGTCGTTCGTGGCACCGGAGTTCCCACGGCCGTCGTGGCGCAGCGGTTCGATGCGGGAGAATCAATCGCCAAACTAGCCGAGGAATACGATCGTACGCCGGAAGAAATCGAGCAGGTCATCCGCTACGAATCGGCTCGAAGAGCTGCCTGAGCGCCGCGTTCCGGTGCGTTGTGGATGTCCGAGACCGAATGTTTATCTCGCGACAATCCGTTCAATCTCAATCAGGCCGAGAACTCGTGGCGCTCCTCGCCTGGGTCGTACACCGGTGGAAAAAGCGCATTCTCGTCACTCCAAGTACCTGGAGGACTCATCATGGCCGACGAGCGGATCTTTTTCAACGAAGGCAACGTCTACGTCTCGAATACTAAGATCATGTTGAATGGAACCACGTATGCTGCCGCAAACATCACTTCGGTAACAAAACGGTTGACGCCGCCTGATCAGGGAGTCGCGGTCATCTTGATCGTCATCGGAGCGCTGGCTATCGTCGGCGCGATGGCCATGTTCAATTCGGAACACGCAGAACAGAGTATCGGAATCATGATTGTTGGCGCAGCATTCTTCCTTGCCGGCATCCTTGCGTACCGCGCCGCGAAACCCATATTGCATATGATTCTTACTTCTGCGGCAGGTGAGAAGGAGCGTTTGAGCTCCCGGGACACCGCTCTCGTAGACAAGGTCACGGCGGCGATCTCGGACTCGATCACATACCGCGGCTAACATCGGATCTCGTCTGCTCCCAAGAGTTGTCGGCGCACCTCGAGGATGTCCAGCCGCGGCCTGCTGGCCGCTTCGCTGGCGAGCTCCACCGCCGTGCGAATGGTGATCGCGTCGCGCCACGTCGCACCGTCGTCATGCGACAAATCGATCGTGAGACGCTCATGAATCGGCGGTCGGACGAGGCCTGCGGCCCAAACACAACACCGCGCAGTGCGTGCCTAGATGCGAAGGCCGCAGGGGCATAGCCCCGCGGCCCTGTGAGTGCCGAAGCCGTTTCGTAACTCGGAAGAGTTGCCGAGCAAGGAGCCCGCCCGTGCGCCGGGGTGTTCACCTCTACGCAACTTCTTCTTGACCCAATCCACAGCTCTGTCGATATTCAGGCTTATGCCAGCGCGAACCCCACTCTTCCGACGCACGATTGGATTGCCGCTCTGATCCTTGTCGTTGACTTTCGTACGGAAATAGCCGACGAACGGCGTGAATGATTGCAGCGTCATTCCGAGGATGCTGAAATTTGGCGATCGATAGCCAATGGCCGCGCCGTAGGAATCGAGAGGGTTCTTCGAGATCTTGACCAGAAGTTTGAGCACGATGGCTTCCCAGGCTTTTTGCTGGTCCGTCGTCACGACGTCGCCAAGCCCATAGTCGAAGCCGACGTAGTAAGTAGTCGGCGTATCCTTTGTCGTGAACGTCTTGTTGGTCTGGTCGTACTTCAAT
>DASQGS010000378.1:0-7623 GCA_035632455.1 Thermoanaerobaculia bacterium
AAAGTCCGGCCACGCAGGTCTCTCAGTCGTCCAGCAATCCGGCCTTCAACGCGGGTTGTCCACCCAAGGCGGTGCGGAAGGTGAAAAGAGCGAGTACGGCGAGCAGGAGAAGCGGAATGGAGAACACTGCGGCATTCCATCCGCCCGGCATGAGCGGCAGCGCGTAGTGATAGAACCAGTAGAAGACGGTCTCCATGACGACCAGGACCAGCAGCCCGCCGCGCAGGATCACAGCGGTCGCCAGACCGAGGCTGGCTACGAAGAACGGGAGCGCTGAGAGCTCCGGCTTTGCAAGGAAGATGGCCGCCAGCAACACGAGGAAGAATCCGGCACCGGCGAGCGCGCGACGGCGAAGAACAATCGACAACGCGACGAGTAACACGACTCCGCCCAGGCCGCTGAACATGCCTCGCACCGCCCCTTCGGCGAGACCTGCGACGCCGAATCGCACGCCGGCCATCGCCGCGAGCTCCGGGATGTGCGGCACTCCCGGAGGCAAGTTCGTTATCTGCGCCGGCAACCACGCGCTCATGAGTGCCAGCAGGGCGTGCAAGAGGCCGGCGGCGATACCGATGAGGATGTCGCGCCCTACCATCGGGTCGCGCAGGTTGCCTCGGAGCATTCGCGACCAGGCGATGACCCGATCGGGCCAGTGACGGCGGACGTACGGCTCGAGCGCCGAGTACAGCACCATGTAGAGCCCGGCGACGAGGAGGGCTCGCATCAGCGCGGCCTCCACCAGCGTCAGCTCGTGATCGAACGACAGGCGGTGATCACCGCCGGCCATTCCCGCGGTGAATCGGAGCGCGAAAACCAGCAGCCCCATCCGCAGCGTTCCCTGCCGGTCGCCGCGGCGTGCCCGGGTGTTGCGCCACGTCAGAACCGACGCGAACGCGGCCAAGCCGACGAGCATCGTGTTGATGAAGAGATCGAGAGCGTGGGTCTGGAACGGCAGCTCCCCGGCGTTCGCGTCGTCACTCCACGGACCTGTGACCTCGAAGAACACCGGCGCGCCAGCGCGCATCGCCGCCTCGATCCGAATAGGCGTGTCGTCGCCGCGGTAGTGTCCCGTCCAGGCAGCTCGGACATCGGCGAACACGGGCGGCGTTGCTAGTGGCGCGGCCGGCGAGAGCGAAGCAGGATCGAGGCCTCCGGCTGCGAGCAGCGCACGCCAATCCGGCGCGCGCGGAGGCGCAGAAACTGGATACGCCGCGAGCGACACCATCCGACCCTGTGAATCGAGGACCAAAGTCGTGGCTTCCTGATTCTCCGCGAGCGGCGGATCGTCGATCGTCGGCGCGGAAATCGGCGCGAGCGGCGTGAGCTGGCTCGCGCTCTGGCGCATCCAGAACGTCAACGTCGCGGGCCCGCGCGTCAGTCGCCGCCATCGGGAGGGGCTGTGGTCGTGTCGCACGATCCAAGCGAGGTAGCGCGCATTCGAATTGAAGCCTGTCGCGCGATGGAGTTGCGGCGCGATGCCGAGGCTCAGCAGCAAGTCGCGCGCACGCTCTTCCATCAGCATTGGCGGCTTCGTCATTCCCTCGCTGATCAACATGGAGTGCTGGCTGGAGATGAAGAGGAACGCCATCGTCAGCGCCGCGATGGCGCCCAGCCACGACCACGCAGCACTCCGAGACAGGCTTCCTTCCGTTCCCGCCGCGGCGATTGCACGCGGCAATGGCGTCTGGCCGGCCGCGAGCGCGGCGGCAATCGGATCGCCGCCCGGCAGAGCGGCGATCACCTCGCGTGCCGACTGCGGGCGAAGGGCCGGATCCCTATCGACGCAGCGCAGGATGAGCTTATCGACAGCCGGATCGATGTCCTTAATCATGCTCGACGGCGCGGCGACTCGCGCCATCTGCGCGCGCCGGATCTCCGCGACCGTCTCGCCGCTGAAGGCCGGCCGTCCCGTGAAGATCTCGTACATCACGAGGCCGAGCGAGTAGACGTCGCTCTGCACTGACGCCGGGCGCCCATCGAGCTGCTCCGGCGCCATGTAAGCGGGCGTGCCGGCGTTGACCGCGAAATCGGCCTCGTGAATACCGAGGGCGATGCCGAAGTCGGTGATGCGGGGCTGCCCATCGCTGTCGATCATCACGTTCGCCGGCTTGAGGTCGCGATGGATGATGCCTTTTGTGTGTGCGGCGGCCAGCCCCGAGGCCGTGCCGCGCGCGATCTCGACGGCCTTGTCGAGCGGCAGCCGGCCGATGCGGCGCAACAGGCGCGCGAGGTCCTCACCGTCGACGTACTCCATCGCCAGGAAGTGGGCCTCGCCCCATTCGTTGATGTCGTAAATGCGGCAGACGTTGGGATGCGAGACCTGCCGCCCGAGTCGAACCTCGTCGTGCAAACGCGCCAGCAGCACCGCGCTGCGGACCCGCGCGGGCGGGAGGAATTTCAGCGCCACGGTCTGCCCGAGCTTCGTGTCCTCGGCGCGGTAGACCTCGCCCATCCCGCCCGCCCCGAGCACGCTGGCGATGTTGTACCGTCCTGCCACTATCGTCCCCGGCGGGTATTGTCCCGGTGTGAGGGGCGCCCGAAGCGGCTTCTCCGAGTCGACGGGAACGGTGGGGTCAGGATCAGGCTTTGGGCCAGTCATAGGGAGCCATGGATTGATGGACGGAAGTCTACCGCGGATTGCGGAGGTGCGATTTGTGCACGCCGCCCTGGCCCGTAGGACCCGGCAGCGCTGGGCCGCCACGCGAGCGGCACATCGGTTTTTCGAGCCGCGCGGTAATCGGCCCAGCGCAGATGGGCCCTACGATTTGCCGCAAATGTCCAAACTCCAGAGCACAGACAAGAGTGTCTGTGCTACGTCTATTTCGCAGCGACGCGAGCCACGATGCCGGCCAGCGAGGCCACTGGAAATGGCTTGCGGAGGACTTCGGCGACGCTGTTGCGATCGATGAATTGAAGTGATTCGTCGGTCGCTGCGGTCATGATCACCGTCGCCTTCAGCAGCTCCGGCTTGCGAAGGATCAGATGCCGGAGCACGTCGAAGCCGGAGAGGTGAGGCAGCATCAGATCGAGGAGGATGCAATCGTAGTCCTCGCTGAGGACATGGTGGATCGCGGCGTCGCCATCGGTCACCGTGGTCAGGCTGCACGTGGTGCCGAGGACGGACTCGATCCTCGCGGTGATGAGCGCCTCGTCTTCGATGAGCAGAACTCTGATCAGCTCCGAGGGCGCCGACGTCACGGCCGGCTTCACCGGTGATGCCGTCAGCGGTTTCGATGCAGTGGTCACGAACCGGGTCACGGCTCCGATGAGCTTGTCGCGCGTGAGCGGCTTGCAGATCCAGCCGTCAGCATCCGAGGCCTCGAACAGCCGCCGGATGCGATCTTCGCTGAGCGCCGAGACCAGCACGATCGGGACGCGGCCGCGCGATCGGATCAAGGTTCCGAGGCGATGTCCCGGAATCTGCGGAAGCTCGATGTCGATCAGCACGAGGTCGGGTAGCGGGCCGGTCAGCACACCCGCCAGTTCAGACACCGATCCGGCGGTCACCGCGGTGAATCCCTCGCGCTCGCAGAGCCGCGCGGCCTGCGCGCAAAACGAGGGATTGTCGTCGACGATGAGGATGGTCAGCATTGCGAGTGCGACTCTAGCACGTGAGTGAACATTGCGACGCTTGCGCCCCCTCGCGGCAGTGCTCGCTCACTCCTCCGTGGTCACCGCGCGCAGAGCATCGATGTTCGGAACGAGGAATCCGCTCTTCTCCGTGAGCAACAACTGCTCTTTCTGCCATCGGCTCATGAGACGGATCGCTGACTCGAGCGTCGTGCCGATGAGATCGGCGATCTCCTGCCGCGAGAGCGTGAGCGGAATGAAGACGCCGGCGGCGCGCGGAAGTCCGACTCGGTCGGCGAGCGTGAGGAACAGGCGCGCGGCGCGGTGCTCGACCGAGCCCGTCATATCGGCGAGGCGCTTGTTGAGCATCATAAGGCGGTAAGTGAGGCCGGCCAGCAGTTGCCTGACCATCTCAGGCCGGCGCTCCAGAAGATCGAACAGCTCGCGCTCGGGAATCGAGAGCACGCCGGAGGGCTCGATCGCCACAGCGCTAGCCGGAAACGGGCGGCGCTCGAACACCGCGACCGCTCCGACAGGCTCGCCGGGGCCGAGAATCTCGAGGATCACATCGCGGCCGCCGGCGCTCTTGACGATCTTCACGCGCCCGATGTGTACGAAGTGGATGCGATCGGCCGGATCGCCCTCGCGAAAGATCGTTTCGCCTCGCTCGTAGCCCCGCAGACGGCAGAGCGGAGCGAGCGCATCTCGGTCCTCTTTCTTGAGCGATGCGAGAAGTGGAATCGAATCAAAAGGGATGGGCGCCTCGAGGGGCATCGTGGCGCGATTATATGCGGCGATTTTTCTCGTGAGAGCCCGCGGCCCGGAAGAGCGCGCGGTCGTAGCCTAGGCGGCGCGCTTCGGTCAGTGCTGCTCTATCTCCGGGTGATGGATCGCGCCGCCGAGGTTCGCTGTCCATCCGATCACGACCGCAAGAGCGAGCGCCGCGGCAGCCAGGATGATACGGATGCCGCCTGGAATGTTGGCGCGACGCCTCGCCCATACGAGTGCGGCGGCGGCAAGCGCGCCGATCGCCGCCGAGGCGACCAGCGAGATCGTGCCCGCCCGCTCGTGAGGAGCGATGGCATCCTGCTGAACGCCGTCCACCCGCCCGATCTGATCCGCGGCGCGGTCCCCCGCCATGTAGACAACCGGGACCATCGCGCCGATCACAACAAGGAGCCAAAGCGCGATGGAAACAAGATCAGCTCGCTTGCGGAGAAAACCCACGACCGCCGCTCCTGCCGCGATGAGGCTGAGGACCGGCGGGAAATGGGTCAGAATCAGGTGAAGGTGGGCGGCGTTCATCGCAGACTCGCTTACTCCACGAGAATGACGAGTTTCATGTTGCCGTGGCCTGAGCCGCAGAAGTGATCGCAGATCGCGACAAAGCGCCCCGCCTTGTCGGGCGTGATCGTCACCTCCGCCGTCTTGCCAGGCACGATGTCGAGGCCGATCTTCAGGTCCTTCTGGAAGAGCCCGTGCTCGCGGTCCTCGGTGGTTGCGCGAATCGTGACTGCCTCGCCGCGCTTGATCGTAATTTGATTCGGTGTGAACTCGAACCGCTTTGCCGAGACGGCCACGATGGCCGGGGCGGCTCCGGGTTCCTGCGCGGATATGCTCGCGGCGGCGATGGCGCCGACGACGAGAGCGATCGTTGCTGCGACACTCACTCGCTTCATAGCGTCACTCCTGATTTCAGAATTTGCTGGACACCCTCGGTGCCCGAGTACTCGCGGATCGTGAGCTCGACGTCGTCGACGCCGAGTTGCGCGCGGCGACCCTGGCCGCTTCGCTCGCTGAGGCGCTGAAGACCGAGGTTGCGAAATGGTTTCTCCTTGTCGAAGGGCATGGGCTTCTTGTCTCCGTTACCCGAGGGATCGGGAAACCCGAAGATGAGTGAGCGCGACGCGTAGTGCTTCGCGTGCTCGCTCTCGTGAACATCGTGGCGATGAATGTGGCCGTAGAGCACGGTGACGTTCTCGTACGGCGCCAGAGCGTTCATCACCTCGTCTCCGTCGCGCGTGAACCATTCCCAGTCAGGACGAAGATCGAACAGCGGGCGATGCGTGAACACGACGATCGGCGCGGTGTGCGGATAGCGCGCAAGATCTTTCTGCAGCCAGGCGAGCTGTTCCGCGCCGACTGCCGGCGTACCGGTCGAGACGTTGTCGAGCGCCACGAAGTGAACGCCGCGATGGTCGAACGAGTAGCGCGTGTCGCCGAAGTGCTCGCGGTAGAGCACGCCGCCGTCGAGCGCCGCGTCGTGTTCGCCCGGCACGCGCATCACTTTCTTGACGCGCAGGCGGCCGGCGATCGACTTGAACAGCTCCATCCTCTTGGCGTGCTCACCGGGTGTCTCGGACTCGTGCGTCAGATCCCCCGTGAAAAGAATGAGATCGGGCTGCGGATCGAGGGCGTTGACCACGTCGATGGCCCGCTCGAAGGCCTTCGTTCCGGTGGGATTCGGCGGGCCCTGGAAACCCACATGCGTGTCGCTGAGCTGGACGAACGAGAACGGAGAGACCTCTTCGCCGTTGCGGCGGCGCAGCCAGTTGCGCACCGGAACGGCGGCGCTTCCGGCCAGCGCTGGTCCGACGCTGATGAGGGCGCCCGCGCCGAGGGAGAGTCCGGTGAATCTGAGAAATTGACGGCGATCGACGGGTCGGTTCATGGCACCTCCAATATGTAGTTGGGTGCAGAACCGGCGGAGTCGAGATTTCATCCCGGCCGGCAGGGCTGATCTTCTCGAAATGGGAGGAAAGGCATTTCACCACAGAGTAGAGATCTCGTCTCCGTCATCTCTGTCCTCAGTGCTTCTGTGGTGAATGCCTTCCTCGAGGCGCGACTCACAGGATGACGGAAGCGCCAGGGCTTACCGAAGGGCCTTCACCACTCTCCGCAGCTCGTTGTCGTCGACGTCGCCCAGCAGCAGATACCGAACGCCGTCGCGGCTCCATGAGACGTAACGGAATGTGCCCGCGCTGCGATTGCCATCCGGCAGAGCGGTGGCCGCGGAGCTCCCTTGCTGAACGATGAAGAGCGACAGGCGGTGCTGTCGATCGCGGATCAGAATCTGTGCGGCGGCGCTCTGACGCAGCCAGGCGACGCGGCCTCCCGCGATCGCGATATCGCCGGCGCCGAGGTCCGGAAGATCGAACGTGAACGGCACTCTCCCCTCGAACCAGGG
This sequence comes from Thermoanaerobaculia bacterium, assembly GCA_035632455.1. GTDB lineage: Bacteria > Acidobacteriota > Thermoanaerobaculia > Gp7-AA8 > Gp7-AA8 > DASQGS01. The sequence continues at coordinate 6,758 of DASQGS010000378.1, forward strand.
CTTGACGGTGTGGCGGTCGGTCGAGACGACGTCGACCGGATTCGCGCTGGCCAGCGTCGTGGCGTGGAGGTCGGCGAGCTCCGCGAGCGCGCTCCGCTGATTCTCGCCCCGCTTCGCGAACAGTCCCACGAGCGCGCCCGCGGCGATCGCAAGGACCAGAGCTGCGGCGACGAGGAAAACCCTCGGCCGGTACGATGAGGCCGGCGGCAGTGCGATCACTTCGGCTGGTGGGGCTCCGCGAAGCGCGCGCCGAACAGCGTCACGGAGCTCCGGTCTCGGCGTGAAGCGCCGGCCGGCTCGCCGAATGGCGCTCTTCTGCACCGCAGCGCGAGCCAGTCGTGCCGCGCATTCAGAGCACTCGCGGATGTGCTGTTCGACGCCGGACGCTTCGCCGTCGGACAGTTCGCCGTCGATTAAACGATCGATACTCTCGATTGGGCAGTTCATCGCTACTCCCGTACGACCTCGTTCCGCAACGCCTCCCGCAGCCTCGCACGCGCGCGCCCCAGCCGCGAGGTCACCGTGCCCATCGGGATCGCCAGCGTCTCAGCGATCTCCGCGTAACTCATCTCCTCGACGTCGCACAACAGAATCACCTCGCGAAACGGCAGCGGCAGAGCCTCGATCGCTCGCTCGATCGCAGCGCGGTTCCTCTGCTGGAACAGGTCCGACTCAGGCGTTCCCTCGGCGGCGACATCGATGGGAGGCATGCTTTCGTCGTCGAGCGAAACGGAGTGCGTCACGCGCAGGCCGGTCCTCGAGTTGAGGAACGTGTTCCTCGCTATACGAAACATCCAGGCTCGAAAATTCGTCCCGGGCTCGAAAGAATCGAAAGCGCGCAGAGCCTTGAGGAACGATTCCTGCAC
>DASQGS010000379.1:0-4860 GCA_035632455.1 Thermoanaerobaculia bacterium
ATGCTGGTGAAGAGCTCGGGCTGAATGGAACTGTCGTGGAGAGGCATGGCGGTGGCGGTCATAGGGATCTCCCGCGACTGAGTCTATCGCCGGGCGAGAACGGGGAGCAAGATGCAGACCACCTATTTCGCGGACATGGAGTCTTGCCAGTAGCTACCAGTTGATGGTCCGGAGGCCCTCGACAGAATCGAAGTCGCGATCATTCGTAACGAGCGGAACATCGTGCTGAATGCAAAGCGCCGCGATCCAGAAGTCGTTCAGAATCCCTTCGCTCATGACGTTTGCACGATCAGAAGCTGCTCGAACGCGCCCATAAATGTTCGCTGTCACGGCATCAGGAAGCAACAGAATCCACTTACTTGTGAGCTGTTCGACAAGCCGCAGATTCTCGCTGACCCGAGCGGAGGTGAATGCGCCGGCATAGAGCTCACCCATTACCGAGAGGGGAAGAAGCACCCGATGACCTTCAAGGACCGCGGTCGGATCGGGGCGTTGGAACGCAGGAAATCAATGGCGGCGTTAGTATCGACGGCCAATCGCATGATTTACGACTTACGACCGTAGAGCCGCTCGACCGCCTCCGCAAGGGAGTCCCCCGCTTCGATGGACAAAGCGCCTCTCAGCGCGAGCCATGATTGATCGACCTCGCCCGGATCGGTCTCGATGACTACGCGAACCTGATCGTGATCCTTGAGCTCAGGAAGCGGCTCCAAGAGCTTCAGCGCGTTCTGACCGGCATCATATTCGGCTAGCAGAGTCTTTGTCATGGCTTGTTGAACGATACCAAGACGGACGTTCATCCGCAAACCGGCCAAGGTTCGTCTTACAGGGTTGTTTAGCTCGTCTCCAGCCAAGGAATGCCTTTGAACGCGCGACGGTTTATCAATCTGAGTCTCTTACTATCAACTTTGGTTCATGTGAGGTAACACCATGAATTTCAATAAACTTACGGTCAAGGCCCAGGAGGCTGTGGCCGAGGCCCAGAACTTGGCGCGCGGGGCCGGGAACCCCGAGGTCACGGCCGAGCACCTGCTCTTGGCGCTTCTCCGGCAGGAGGGCGGGATCGTCGCACCCGTCCTCAACAAGCTCGGGCTCAATCCCGCAGCGATCGAGACCGAGACTGCCTCGGCGATCGCCAAGTTCTCGAAAGTGGCTGGCGCTTCTGCCGAGCCGATGGTCTCGTCGTCGCTCCGCAAGGTCTTCGACGATGCGTTCAAGTCCGCCGAGGATTTCAAGGACGAGTACGTCTCGACCGAGCACTTTCTGCCTGGCATCGCGGGCGTCAAGGAGACCTCGGCGGCCCAGATCCTGCGGAAGAACGGCGTGACGAAGGACGCCGTGCTGAAGGCTCTGCAGTCTGTGCGCGGCACCCAGCGCGTCACCGATCAGAACCCCGAAGACAAGTATCAGGCGCTGGAGCGCTACGCGCGCGACCTCACCCAGCTCGCGCGGCGCGGCAAGCTCGATCCCGTGATCGGGCGTGACGAAGAGATCCGCCGCGTGATCCAGGTGCTGTCGCGCCGGACGAAGAACAACCCGGTGCTCATCGGCGAGCCCGGCGTCGGAAAGACCGCGATTGTCGAAGGCCTGGCCCGCCGGGTGGTGGAAGGCGACGTCCCCGAGGGCCTCAAGAACAAGCGCGTGGTGGCCCTCGACCTCGGCGCGATGATCGCCGGCGCGAAATATCGAGGCGAGTTCGAAGATCGACTGAAGGCCGTGATCAAGGAAGTCGAGGAGTCGGAGGGGAATGTCATCCTCTTCATCGACGAGCTCCACACGCTCGTCGGCGCCGGCGCGGCCGAGGGAGCGATGGATGCCTCGAACCTTCTCAAGCCCGCTCTCGCGCGCGGCGAGCTCCGCGCGGTTGGCGCGACAACGCTCAATGAATATCAGAAGTACATCGAGAAGGACGCCGCCCTCGAGCGTCGATTCCAGCCTGTGTTCGTCGGCGAGCCGACGGTGGAAGACACCATCGCCATCCTCCGCGGGCTCAAGGAGCGGTACGAAGTGCACCACGGCGTCAAGATCACCGACTCGGCGATCGTCGCCGCCGCAACGCTCTCGCAGCGATACATCACCGACCGCTTCCTGCCGGACAAGGCCATCGATCTCATCGACGAGTCGGCTTCGCGCCTTCGCATCGAGCTGACCTCGATGCCGCAGGAGATCGATGAGCTGACGCGGCGCATGACGCAGCTCCAGATCGAGAAGCAGGCGCTGTCGAAGGAAGACAATGCCGTGGCCAACGACCGCCGCGCGGCGATCGAGACCCAGATCGCCGAGCTCCAGGAGAAGATCGCCGGACTCAAGGCGCAGTGGGACAGCGAGAAGGCCGCCATCACGCAGATCAGCGAGCTCAAGAAGCAGATCGAGTCGACGCGTGAAGCGGCAAACCGCGCCGAGCGCGAAGGCGATCTCAACAAGGCCGCGGAGCTGCGCTACGGCGCGCTTCCGCAGCTCAACCGCGATCTCGAGGCGGCATCGGCCAAGCTCGCCGAGATGCAGAAAAGCGGAGCCATGCTCAAGGAGGAAGTCACCGACGAGGACATCGCCGCGATCGTCTCGAAGTGGACCGGAGTTCCGGTCACTCGGATGATGGAATCCGAGATTCAGAAACTCGTGCGCATGGAGAGTGCGCTCAAGCGACGCGTGATCGGCCAGGACGAGGCGGTGACGGCGGTATCAAACGCCGTGCGCCGCTCGCGGGCCGGGCTCAAGGATCCCAATCGGCCCATCGGCTCGTTCATTTTCATGGGACCGACCGGCGTCGGAAAGACGGAGCTGACGCGCGCTCTCGCCGAGTTCCTGTTTGACGACGAGAACGCCATGGTCCGCATCGACATGTCGGAGTACATGGAGCGGCACGCCGTGGCACGGCTCATCGGCGCACCACCGGGATACGTCGGTTACGAGGAGGGCGGCCAGCTCACGGAAGCCATCCGCCGGCGGCCGTACGCGGTGGTGCTCTTCGACGAGATCGAGAAAGCGCATCCGGAGGTGTTCAACGTCATGCTCCAGATCCTCGACGACGGACGCCTCACGGATTCGAAGGGCCGGCTGGTGAACTTTAAGAACACCGTGATCATCATGACGTCGAACGTCGGCTCTCAGTACATTCACGAGTACCAACAGTCGATGAAGTCTCCGCGCGAAGAGGAGCAGATGCAGAAGCGCGTGGACGAGGAGCTGCATCGCCACTTCCGTCCGGAGTTCCTCAACCGCATCGACGAGGTGATCGTGTTCCATGCCCTGGACATCGGCCAGCTCAAGCAGATCATCGAGATCCAGCTCGGACGGTTGTCGAAGCTGATCGCCGAGCGCGGTCTGACGATCGACATCAGCGACGCCGCGAAGATTGCGCTGGCTCGGGAGGGCTACGACCCGGCCTTCGGCGCCCGGCCGCTGAAACGCGCGTTGCAGCGGCTGATTATCGATCCGCTGGCAATGCGGATGCTCGAAGGAAAGTTCAAGCCAGGCGACACCGTGTTCGTGAATGCCACGCGCGAGGGGAAGATCGAGGTCTCGCTCGAGCCGGAGCCGATGAGCGTGCACTGATTGCGTGGAGGCACAGACAAGAGTGTCTGTGCCACATTTGCCTCGCCGCCTCAGGATGACGGCCTCACGATGCAGCGTTCCGCGTTACCATTGCCGAAATGAATTCCGAGCAAGGTGGTTCGTCCGTTTCGTTCGGCGGTCGTGTCCTTGGGGCCAGCCTGATCGTTCTCGCGGTCGTCGCACTGGCCGGCCTTCTCTGGGCAACCGCCGACGTTCTTCTCCTGACTTTCGCGGGCGTTCTGGCCGCGATCTTTCTTCGCTCGTTGATGGCGATCCTCCACCGCTGGACCCGGATGCCATGGGGATGGGCGCTGCTCGTGGTCATGCTCCTGCTGGCCGGCGTGACGGCAGCGGCGATCGCGCTGGCGGCGCCGAGCGTCGGCGTGCAATTTCAGCAGTTCGTGCAGAACCTGCCGGTGGCCATCCGCAAGGCATCAACGTATCTCGACCGCTTCCCTGCAGCGCAGAACTACATCACGTCGCACGATCCATGGCAAATGTTCTCCTCGGAGATGCTCACTCGGATCGGCGGCTTCTTCACCACCACGTTCGGCCTGCTCGGCGCGTTCATCGTGATTTTCTTCGTCGGTATCTATGGCGCCATCGAGCCGGAGATCTACCGTGAGAGCTTCTTGCGCCTGGTCCCCGGTGACCGGCGGCGGCGCGCCGGCGAGGTGATCGACGCCATGGTCATCGCGTTGAAGGCGTGGCTCAACACCCGCCTTTTCGCCATGGTCGTGATCGGTGCTCTTACCATCATCGGCTTAGCCATCATCGGCGTCCCGCTGGCGTTGGCCCTGGGGTTGATCGCGGCGGTACTGACGTTCATTCCGTACATCGGCCCGACCGTCGCGGCAATCCCGGCCATTCTGATCGCGCTCATGCAGAGCCCGACCAAGGCAGCCTGGGTCGTGGTTCTGTCTTTGATCACGCACACGATCGAAGCCTACTTCCTCACTCCGCTGATCCAGAAGCGCGCCATGTCGCTCTCGCCGATCGTGGCGATCATGACTCAGGTGCTCTTCGGCGCGATCTGGGGACTTCTCGGCATGGCGCTGGCGACTCCCATCACCGCCGTAGCGGTCGTGCTGATCGAGACGCTGTACATCGAAGACACTCTCGGCGAGGAACCGCAGCTCGGTGGCGAGGGAAAAAAGACGAATCACGCGTAGTCGGGCTCAAGAGGAACGTAAATCCGCAGATGTCGCAGATTTACGCAGATGGTGCCTATGCTAAATCTGCGTAATCTGCGTAATCTGCGGATCAAATCGTCACTAACAAGCCACGCCCCCCTCACCACCGCCC
>DASQGS010000380.1:0-2151 GCA_035632455.1 Thermoanaerobaculia bacterium
GACCAAGAATGGCAGCCATTCCCGGCCCGTTGCTTCTTCCGATGTAGGCGCGCACGGCTGTGCGCCCGGAGCCAGCGCAGATGAAACAGAGGAACCGAATGTTGAATGTTAAATGTTGAGTTAGTCAACATTCAACATTGAGCATTTCTGCACAGCCGTGTGCCCCTACTGCAAATCCGCTTCCAGCGCCGCCCGCTGCTCCTCCGACAACACCGCCTCTGCGGTCAAATCGGGATGGTCCGCGCCGATGGCCACCGGGACCTCGCCGCCAGTGGCGAACTTGAGGTACTGCACCGACGAGAGGCGCGTGTCTCCCACCTGCCGCTCGTCGTACGTCGCCGGGACGCGCCGGCCATCGGCGAGGCGGGCGTAGAGATGATTCGGCAGATCGAGCCACCGCTGCAGCTTGACCTGCCGCTCGGCCGGATCGTCGATCTCGATCAACAGCGCGCATCCGAGCTCGCCCGGGCCGCCGCCGACCTCGTTGTAGGTCTCGATCTCGTGGCCGATCTCCGCTTCCTTCACGATCTTCTCGGCCAGCACCATTTCCTGAATCTGATAGCGAATGGTGTCGTGATTCTCGAAGAGGAACGTCAGGTTGTCGCCGACGTGAATGCGGCGCGGCCTCTTCATGTCGAGGATGCGGCGGCGCGCTTCATCGCGCTGCTCGCCATAGGTGACGAAGTCGAGAATCTCCTCTCTTCTCACTGCTCTCATGATTTCTTCTTCTCCTCAGGCACGACCGCGCGCGGGAATCCGTTCTCCCGGTAGGCGCGGGCGAGAATCGACATCGGATGCATCGGCTTACGGCCGGCGTGCTGCTCGAATTGAATCGCCGCCAGCGGGCACTCTGTCGCCCACACCTCGCCGCCGGTTTGTTTCATGCCGTTGAATGCGGGCTGGCCGATGCGCGCCGAGGCCTCGAATCCTTCGACCTTCATCGAGTACGTGCCATCGTGACCGCAGCACTCCATCGTCGTCTGCGGCACGACGCCGGGAATCATCCGCAGCAGGTCGCGCCCCTTGAATCCGATGGCCTGGGCCCGCAGATGGCATGGCGCGTGGTACGCGACGGTCCCCTCGGGCGCGCTCTTGAACTCGCGGCTGAACCGCTCCTCCTTCCGGATCGACCAGAGAAACTCGCCAGTATCCTGGACGGCGGCGGCGAGCTTCTTCGCCCGTTCGCGGTCCTCGCCCGCGAGCAGCTCGGGATACTCGCGGCGCATCACCATGGCGCACGTCGGATTGATGACCAGCACCTTCGCCCCGGCCTCGACGTACGGCATGAGGATGTCGAGGTTGTCGTGGGCGTTGCGCCGCAACGTCTCGAGATCGCCGTGCTCCCACACGGGCATGCCGCAGCACTGCAGGCCTTTCACGCAGGCCGTCTTCACCTGGTTCTTCTCGAGCACCTCGACCGTGTCGCGCCCGATCTCGGGCTCGTTGTTCTGCACATAGCAGGTCTGGAAAAGCACGGCCTCCGCGCCGGGAGTCTCCTCGATGCGGCCGGTGGTCTCGGCCCAGCGCTCGAACGTCGTGGCCGCGAACTGCGGAAGGAGCTTGCGCCGGTCGATGCCGAGGATCTTCTCCATGAACCAGCGATGCACGTCGACGCGGTTCATGGCATTCGCGAGGCCGAGGCTGGCGCGCGCCGCCTTCCCCGCGGCGTCGGGATCGCCGAGGATCCGGTCGCGGAGCGAGATGCCGTGCTCCTTCGCCTCGATCGCCTTGTAGCGATGCACGAGGCGCGGGAAATCGAGTTGGTACTCATGCCCGTCGCGCTGCGTGTAGGGACACTGCACCTCGCAGAGCTTGCATTGAAAACAATCGTCCATCACCGCCTTGGTCTCGGCGGCAGTGAGCTTCTCGACCTCGCCGTCGTGACGCTTGTCGATGGAATCGAACAGCGATGGGAAGCTGTCGCAATACTTGAAGCAGAGACGGCAGCCGTGGCAGATCTCGAAGGTGCGCGTTACCTCCTTCTGCAACAACTCCGGCTTCCAATAGAGTGGATTCTCCGGATCGTAGGTCAACCCATCGGTCGGAGAATAAGAGATCGACCGTTTCACAGACTCGTTCATCGTTATGGAGTGCGGCGGCATTTCGCCGCGGCTTTTCGCGCCGGCGGCACATTATGAGTTTGCCAAAGCG
>DASQGS010000381.1:0-15544 GCA_035632455.1 Thermoanaerobaculia bacterium
CCACCGTCCGCGCCGGTCCCAAATCCTGTTTCTCTTCCATGGCTCCATTTTACAATCGCCCCTGGATTTCCAACGCACGCGCCCGATTTTTTCACAGCCTCTGAGCCGCGCAGACGGCGAAGGATCTCCTTGGCAGGATGATGGTTCTCGCAGGGAGATCCTTCGGCGCGCTACACCCCTTCGGGGTTCCGCCGCCTCAGGATGACACTTGCCCATGTACTTCGAGATCCAATCCAACGAAGGCCTGCTGATCCGCGGCGACATCGCGCTGCCGGACAAACCACGCGCACTCTGCGTCATCGTCCACGGCTTTAAGGGATTCCGGCAATGGGGGTTCTTCCCGTGGCTGGCCGAGCATCTGGCGCAGGCGAAGGTGGCGGCGTGCCGTTTTGACATGTCGCGCAACGGAGTCGGCGAGAGCGGCGACTCATTCGATCGCCTCGATCTTTTCGCCGGCGATACCTACTCGACGCAGCTCGCGGACTTGCAGGCCGTGGTCCGCCACTGCTACTCCATCGACCGGCTGCGTCACCTCCCCATATTCCTGCTCGGCCACTCGCGCGGCGGCGGCGTCTCGCTGCTCGGCGCCCATGAGATCGCTCAGCTCGCGGGCGTCATCACCTGGAGCTCCATCTCGCACGTCGATCGCTGGGACGAAGCCACTCTCATGCAGTGGCGCAGGGAAGGCCACTTTGACGCTGTGAACATGCGGACGCGGCAGATCATGCGCATGTCGACCTCCACGCTCGACGACTGGGAGGCCAACGCCGAAAGGCTGGACATCCGCGCGGCTGCGTCGAGCCTACGCGTCCCGCTCCTCGTGATCCACGGCGGCCGCGACGAAAGCGTCCCGCTGGAGGAGGCATCGGAGATCTCTGGAGCCACTTCCGACGCCTCGCTCCTGATCATCGGCAACGCCAGCCATACCTACAACGCCATCCATCCGCTCGTGAAAGTCCCGAGGGAGCTGAGGCTCGCCGCAGCCGTGAGCGCGCACTTCGTGGCGGCGTATTGGTAAGGGCCAGTGTCACTTGCACCCCTCGACATTCATGCACGTCACCGCCTTCGGTTTGGAGAGGTCGCGATTTCCGTCGAAGCATTGATCGACCAGCGGCTGGGAGTAGCGCTCGACGACGGAAGCGGGAATGTCGCTCTTCTCGATCTTGCGGAAACGGAAATCGATCGTGCCGTCCTCGTGCACCGAGGCGAGGAGATAGCCGTAGACGTACTCGATGGCCTCGCCTTTGAGCGGCACCTCCGGCAGCGGATAGCGGTTCGCGCCGGCGGTGCCGATGATCCAGCCGGGCAAGACGCCGCCGTTCGCGTTCCAATAATCGCTGTCGAAGACGTTGGCGATGTAGAAATGGGAGTGGCTGGCGAGGACGTAGACCGGCTTGCCGGTCTCCTTGTGAAACGCGAGCAGATCCTTGTAAACGCGGGTTCCGCTGGCATCGCTCTGCGGCTTGTCGCTCATGCTGTGGCCGCAGGCGAGGCTGTGCGGCAGTGCGGCGTGCATCCCGGCGACCACGGATTTGACCGCCGGGTTCGCGCGATCGGCGGCGATCACTTTTTCCAGCCAGCTCACCTGGGGATCATCGAACATGTCGCCCGAGGCGCTGTCGAGGGCGATGAAATCGGTCCCGCCGACGATCCAGTGATTGTATGTGCGAAGCTGATGATCGCTCGAATCGTCGGCGAGCCTCTGCCGGCGAATCGGCTCCTGCTCGAGCCAATCGGCGAACTGTGCAAGGTAATCGGCACGGCTCTTGCCGATCAGCTCGTGGTTGCCGATAGCGAGGTAGAACGGGATTGGATCGAAGGGCGCGATCTGGTTGCGAATGAAATCGGGCCAGGCGCCGCCGAGGTAGCCCGCGACCTCGAGCTCCTTGCCTGCGACTCGCGCGGCCGCGGCCATATCCTCGTCGATCTTGTAGAACGCACGAAAATCGCCGAGATGCCAGTAGAACGCGGCGCGGGCCTGCTTGGCGCCGGCAGCGATGGCCGGCATGACCACGTCGCCGCAATTGCGGGAATCGCCGGCCACGGCGAACTGCCAGGCAACCGGCGAAGCGGGGCCGGCAGCGAGAACCGCCCGCCCGGCAAGGGCAGTGGCGATAACGGCGAGAGGGACGGCACGTCGAAGCATCAGGACTCCTCCTCGGCGGACATCATAGTAGAGTGTTTCAACGAGGGGGACTCATGACCACATGGGATTCGCGGCGGATTCTGCGGGAGCTCGCCGACTCGGAACGGCGGCGGAAGGTGCTGACTACGTTCTGGAAGGGTGATGACTTGCAATCGAAGGCTTTGGCCACGGCGCAGATCGCGAAGGCCCTTCACTTCCGTGAGGAGACGATTCGAAAGATGCCGGCGGCGAAGAAGGCTGATCTTCTGGCGGCCCGCATCGGCTCGCATGAAGTCACGCAGTTCCTCGACATGGCCTTGATGCAGTATCACACGAAGGAGCGTGGCCCGCTTATGGCCGCGTTTCTCGACCGCTGGAAAATCCCGCACGTGAACGGCACGATCGAGACCGACACGTACGACGTCCCGTCCGCCGATCAGGTTCGCGAAGCGGTTGCGGAGTTGGAAGGGACTCACGATCGTCGCGACATCGCGATCTACCTCGCCACGGCAGGGCTGCTCATGGGCGAGGAGTGGCGGGCCGCGACATGGCCGGTGGTCGAGGAGCTGGCAGCAGGGCTTTCCTAGGCGGATCGGACGGATCGGTCCGATGGTAGAGATTGAGTCAGAAGGTACTCGCATTCGACCGTTCAACGCCACGATGCGTTCGGGCCTTCGACAGGCTTGACGGCCCTGAAAAGCATGACTAGACTGACCAGACTAGTCAGATGCCGAAGACCTACTCCACGTATGAAGCGAAGGCGCGGCTGAGCGAACTGCTCGATCGCGTGCGGAAGGGCGACGTCGTGACGATCACTCATCGTGGACAGCCCGTCGCGGAAGTGCGTCCGATTGAGCGGTCCAAGGAATCTCTCTCCACGCATCTCGACACCCTGCGACGGAGCGGAATCATCTCGCACCGGGACGAAGCGCGCGCGTTCAAGCCCCTCGGTACGAGAAGAGGCGCGCTCCGGCGTTTCCTCGAATCGCGCGAATGAAAGCTGCTTACGTCGACACCTCGTATCTCGTCGCGATCACGTTCGCGGAAAGCGGCTCCGCTCGGCTCGTCAAATCGCTTGACTCCTACGACGACCTGCTCTCATCGAACCTGCTCGAAGCGGAGTTGCGGTTAGCCTTGCACAGAGAGAAGGTCATGGCCGATCCTAGCGATATGCTCGCCGGGCTGTCCTGGGTGTATCCAGACCGTCCCCTGACGAAAGAGATCGCGAGAGTTCTCGCGGTGGACTATGTTCGCGGTGCCGACCTTTGGCATCTCGCCGTGGCGTTGTTTATCGACCCGAGCTGCGAAGTCGACTTTCTGAGTCTCGACAACCGGCAGCGAGAGATCAGCCGCCGGCTGGGCTTCGGTGGCAACTGAGCGAAGCGAACGAATCCAGCCGTCCCGCCCTCGTTATCGCCCATAATCTCGCTCCGGATACGAGACCATGAGCAAACTCACATCAATCGGCGCGCGCTTGCTCGTGGCTATCGTCGTGGTCGCCGTCATTGGATTCTTCGTCTGGCGGTCGTCGCGGCCGAAGCCGGTGGCGGTGGTGCTGCACACCGTCGAGCGCGGGCGCGTCGAGCGCACGGTGGCCAACACGCGCGCCGGGACCGTTCATGCCTGCCGGCGGGCGAAGCTGGCGCCGCTGCTCGGCGGACAGATCGTCTCTCTTCCGATTCGCGAAGGCGATCGCGTGCGGACCGGACAGGTGCTCCTCGAGCTTTGGAGTCAGGACAGCGTGGCCCAGACGCACGCGGCGCAGGAGCAGGCGCGGGGCGCCGTCTCGCGGGCGCAGGAGGCCTGCCTAAACGCCGAGATCGCCGAGCGCGACGCGGCGCGCGCGCGCAAGCTGCATCGCGACGGACTTCTGGCCGACGATCAGCTCGATCGCACGATCTCCACGGCCAAGACCTTGCGCGCCGCATGCAACGCCGCAGGCACCGACGTGCTGCAGAGCGAGGCCAGCGTTCAAGTCGCTCGCGCGAATCTCACTCGGACCGTGCTTCGCGCGCCGTTCGACGGAGTCATCGCCAAATTGAACGGCGAGCAGGGCGAGTTCACGATGCCGTCGCCGCCCGGCATTCCGACGCCTCCGGTCATCGATCTCATCGACGACTCCTGCCTCTACGTCACCGCGCCGATCGACGAGGTCGACGTGGCCCAGGTACGCGCCGGCCAATCGGCGACGATCACCGTCGAAGCCTTGCCGGGGCGCCGCTTCCCCGGACGCGTGAGGCGAATCGCGCCGTACGTGCTCGACGTCGAGAAGCAGGCCCGCACGGTCGACGTCGAAGTCGACCTCACGAATCCGGCCGACGCCACAGCGCTGCTCGCCGGCTTCAGCGCCGACGTCGAGATCGTCACCGGCACGCGCGAGAACGTCGTCCGCGTTCCGACGCAGGCGCTACGAGAGGGGAATCGCGCGCTCGTCGTGAACGCTGACGGCGTCCTCGAAGAGCGGAGGATCGAGAGCGGCATGGCGAACTTCGCATTCACCGAGGTCGTGTCCGGGCTGGCGCAGGGAGAGAGAATCGCCCTCTCGGTCGAGCGGCCCGGCGTCGTGCCGGGCGCCCGCGTGACTGAAGAAAAGCCGCCGAAGCGATGATTCACTTGAGCGAGATCCATCGCGCCTTCCGAGTCGGCGACGACGAAGTCCGCGCTCTGCGCAACGTGAGCCTCGACATCGCGCCCGGCGAATACGTCTCGGTCATGGGGCCGTCGGGCTCGGGAAAATCGACGCTGCTCAACATCATCGGCCTCCTCGACCGCCCCAGCTCCGGCCTGTACCGGCTCGACGGCGAGGACGTCACCGCGCTCACGCCCGACCGCGCGGCACAGGTGCGGCGCGAGAAGATCGGCTTCGTCTTCCAGTTCTTTCATCTCGTCCCGCGGCTCACCGCCGCCGAAAACGTGGAGCTGCCGCTGATGCTCGCCGGCACGCCGGTCGCGGAGCGCGCGCCGATCGTCGGCCGCCTTCTGCAGGAATTCGGCATTGCTCCGCGGGCGCGGCATCGGCCCGATCAGCTCTCCGGCGGCGAGCGCCAGCGAGTGGCAATCGCACGAGCGATGGTCATGCATCCGGCAGCGATCCTCGCCGACGAGCCGACCGGCAACCTCGATCAGACCACCGGCAAGGAGGTCCTCCATCTTCTCGAGGACCTCAACACTCGCGGCGTCGCGCTGATCCTGGTGACGCACGACCCCGAGCTCGGCGGGCGCGCGCGCCGGCAGGTTCGGATGATCGACGGCGAGATCCACTCCGACACGGGAGCGCGCCCGTGAGATCCGCCGATCTCGGCCGTTTCGCACGGCGCTCGCTCACCGCGTATCGCTCGCGCACGCTGCTGATCGTGCTGGCGATGTCCATCGGCGTCGCGGCGGTGCTTGTCCTCACGTCCCTCGGCGAAGGAGCACGCGCCTACGTTCGCAACAAGCTCGTATCCCTCGGCACGAATCTCCTGGTCATCATTCCCGGCCGCGTCGAGAGCTTCGGCGGAGGCGGAGGGATGATGTCCGGCCGTACGCCGCGCGACCTCACCCTCGACGACGCCCTCGCACTGCGGCGCATTCGCGGCGTCAAGCACGTCGTGCCGATCAACGTCGTCTCCGGCGAGGTCTGGTGGAACGGCCTGCGGCGCGACGTGCCGGTGATCGGGTCCACCGACGAGCTGCCACACCTCTGGGGATTGCATCTCGCGCAGGGTCAGTTCCTCCCGCCGCAGGATCCGCGGCGCGCCACTCCGGTGTGTGTGATCGGCTGGCGCGTGCGCGAGGAGTTGTTCGGGGCGCGGTCGCCGCTCGGCGAGATGGTGCGCATCGGCGATCGCCGCTTCCGCGTCACGGGCATTCTCGTGCGACAGGGACAACTTCTCGGTCTCGACATCGACAATCTGGCCATCATCCCCGTCGCCTCGGCGCAGGCGCTCTTCGATCTCCACTCCCTTCTGCGCATCGCCCTGGAGGTCAACGCCAGCGAGGACGTGCCGTTCGCGAAGGAAGAGGCCCGCCGGATTCTGCGCGAGCGCCATGAAGGAGAGGAGGACGTCACGCTGATCACCGAGGACGCCGTGGCCTCGACCGCCGACCGCATCCTCGTGGCGCTGACCCTGGCGCTGGGCGGCATCGCGTCGATCAGCCTCGCAGTCGCCGGCATCCTGATCATGAACGTGATGCTGATCGCGGTCTCACAACGTCGGAGCGAGATCGGATTGCTGAAAGCGATCGGCGCGTCGGCCGGACAGATCCGCGCCATCTTCCTCGCCGAGGCAGCGATGCTGTCCGGCGCAGGCGGAATTGCCGGGACGCTGCTCGGACAAATCGGCTGCTGGGCGATTCGCAGGATCTACCCGGAACTTCCGGCGTTCACGCCGGTGTGGGCTGCGGTTGCGGCCTTGGCACTCGCACTCGTCACCGGAATCGCGTTCACGATTCTGCCCGCACGAAACGCCGCTCGGCTCGATCCGGCGATGGCTTTGGCAAGGAGATGAGTGCTTGCGATCCAGGGACCTGATCCGTCTGACCTTCGGTGCGCTCCGATCGCACCGCTTGCGCACGGTGCTCGCTGCGCTGGCGATCGCCGTCGGCATCGCGGCGGTGATCCTCCTGACGTCGATCGGCCAGGGCGTTCGCGAGTTCGTGCTCTCGGAGTTCAGCCAGTTCGGCACGAACGTGCTGATCGTCAGCCCCGGACGCGTGACGACAGCCGGGATGTCCATCGGCGTCTTCGGAACGGTGCGCCCGTTGACCGTTGACGACGCGGAGGCCGTGCGTCGCGCGCCGTTCGTGCTGGAGACCAATGCCACGACCGACGGCAACGCCGAGGTGCGGTACGCCGGGAAACGCCGCCGCATCACGATCTACGGAATGACCTCCGCATGGCCTTCCGTGGGGCGCATGCGCGTGCGCACCGGCTCGTTCCTGCCTCGCGAAGAAGTGCTGGCGCCGCGTCCGCTGGCGGTCCTCGGATCGAAGGCCAAGGAGGAGCTCTTCGGCGCCGCGAATCCGTTGGGCGAGCGCATCACCATCGGCGGCAGCCGCTTCCGCGTGATCGGGGTGATGGAATCGAAGGGCCAGTTCCTCGGCATGGATCTAGACGACACCGTGTACATCCCGGTGGCACGTGCGCTCGAGCTCTTCAACCGCCCGGGCCTCACCGGATTCCACGTGACCTTCAATCCCGAGGTGCCGGTGGATCGCGTTGTCGAAAGCGTAAGGCAGACCATCGTTGCCCGCCACGGGCGTAACGACATCACAATCATCACGCAGCAGATGATGCTCGATGTGCTTGGCTCGGTCCTCGGCGTGCTGACGTTCGCAGTCGGCGCGCTGGGAAGTATCTCGCTCGTGGTCGGCGGAGTCGGCATCCTCACCATCATGACAATCGCGGTGAGCGAGCGGACCGCGGAGATCGGGCTGCTGGTGGCCCTCGGCGCGACGCGGCTGCAGATCGCAGTGCTGTTTCTCGGCGAAGCCGCTCTCCTCGCGGCTCTCGGAGGCTCCGCCGGCCTCCTCTTCGGCGCCTCAGTGGCGCGCCTGTTGGCGTTGGTCGTCCATGGCCTTCCCGTGTCCACGCCCTGGTGGTTCGCCGCGCTCGCCGAGGCCATCGCGATCGCGGTCGGCTTGGCGGCGGGACTCGTCCCCGCCCAGCGCGCAGCGAGGATGGAGCCCGTGGACGCGCTAAGGGCCGAGTAGTGAATGGTGATCAGACGGATCGGTCCGATCCGTCCGATCCGACCGATCTGATTTCCATCCGATCACAGATCACCAAATAAGGAAATCTGCATCACCGCCACGGACCCTTGCGGCGCTTACGTTTTTCCGACATGGGAACAGGCGTAGCGACCTTCGAGATCTCGGGCCGGTGCCCTTGACCTCGGAGCCTCCGATACGCTGTTGATCGACTCGTCAATCAAGATCTGTGCCGCGCACGCTCCGGCGACGGAAGCTCATAGTTGCGCTCTCTCAGGATCTCGCCCGGCACGTCGAAGATTCCAAGACGGCCAACGCAGGGAATGGGCTCTGGAAAGCGGCGTGCATTGGCGAGTACAAAGCCATAAGGCCCGCCAAAGAAGCGGCTCGAATGACGCGTCACGCAATTGACGATCTCAGCGTAACCAACGATCGCTCCCGTAACCGGATGGTAGTCGCCGGCGGAGCGGAGGCCAAGAAGCTCGACGGTGCCAGGAAGCGCGGCGGTGTCCACCGTGCGAGGAGCGTGAATCAGCAGAAACCCGCGGAAACTGGTCGGCCACGTGCGGTTCTCGACGTCCTTGATCCCAGCCACGATCAAGTCCGCCCACGGCTGGCGGATGGAGAGCGCGGGAACCGGCTTGAGACTCATGCGTGAATCCGCTCCTGGCAATTGTAGCAACCGAGGTTGGCAAGACAGCAGAGACGGAGGAGGCAATGGCAAAACGATCGATGGTTCTTTTCTGGATGCCGTATCTACCCTGCGTGGAGCGTCGGTCCGAGCCTCGTCGGTTTCGACAAGTTCCGTCCCCCTACTTCGCCGCGCGCTCCTGCGGTCTGTCAGGCCGGCCCACAGTCGCCCTTCCTCGCAGAAATCCGAGCGCCGTGCGCATGTCCGCGAGTCGAGGGAGCATCGCGATTCGCCTCAGCTCGGTCGGGGAGAGATGGAACTCGCTGCGAAAGGCCACGTCGAAATGGCTGTGGCTCGAGTAGCCGAGGCCGAGGGCGAGATCGCTCAGGTTCCCGCGAAACTCGATCACCCTCTCCACCGCAGATCGAAGGCGGAGGCGCCGGAGATAAGAGTGAACCTGGAGCCCGGTGGACTCGCGGAATGAACGGCAGAGGTGAAAACGGGATCGGTTGATCGCCCGCGCAAGATCCTCAAGACGAATCAAGTCGGTGAACTGCGCAGCCAGGAACATCTGGATGTCGGCAATCATCGCGCGCCGCCTGCCGCTTCCGAACATCTGATGAGCAGCCGGAGCGTCACCGTTGGGCGGCGCAACGGTCTCGGCCGCGACCCGCAGGGCCGACTCTTCGATCTCGGCTTGGCCGGCGTCATCGAGCCGGCGGAGCATGAGGTGCTGGAGCAGGATCGCACTCGATGGCGCCGGCAGACTCACCTCGCCCCGGCATCGGGCAGGACGCATTCCGGCGAAGAGGTCAGGATGCACCGAGATGGCGCTCCCGGATGCTGTTGCCTCGCTTCCGCGTGTCATTCGAAAGACCTCTCCCGGGGCGATGACCATGGCCCGCGTGGCGTCGATCATCTCGTCCTGACCGCGGGCATGAAGCATGAACGTCCCGACGTGGGTGAACGAGATCAAATACCACGGATGGCGAAGCTCGGCTGTGACTCCGTCGAGGCCGGCCGCGCATCGCCATCGCGCGATCGCAACTTTCGGAGTCCGAAAGACCGTGCGCACCGAGACTCCGGAGCCCGCGGCGATTGGAAAGAGCGGGGCGGAATTCTGGATCGCTGGCAACATCGCTTTATGGTACGGCGCCCGGCTTCACACGTTACACAAGGCACGTCGTTGTCACGCCTTGTCCCCCGATCCGCCCGAGTTTCGTCACTTCCTCGGCGGGAAGTCTCACGTGTATGTCTGCCGCGACGAGCCGTCAGTCGATCCGTAGTTGCGCCAGGACACATCTGTTCGACTGACACAGTCCAGTGAACAGCAACCTGCTGAAAGCATGACTGCGTCCCGCGCCCTATCGTTCGGGTGAGATCGCGGTGAAGCGTCTTGCAATCACGAGGACGCAGCGCATCCATCGCGACCCATCACGAGGAGACCGCAATCATGAACAAGCGCCTGATCGTAGTAGCCGTTGTATCCCTGCTGGCCCTGCCGCTCGCCGCGCAGAGCCCGATCGAGATGAAGCTCCGGATCACCCCAGTGGACACGCCCACGCGACGAACCGACAACAACTTCCAGATCGCAGCAGCGTCCGGGTTCTCCGTGCCACAGGTGACAGGTCTCTACAATCTCTACGGCATGTATGGTGCTTACGGCCAGGCCTGGAATCACTTGGGCACCAATATGGTCAGCATCACGTTTCCCGACCCGAACAATCCGGACTGGTTCCAGTGCATGGGCAACGCCAAGCCGTGCGATCCCAACACTCCGCCGAGTCAGCGCGATGTCCGTTGCGGCGACACGACAGGGCTGGTGTGGAAGACACCGCTCAGCAGCGTGCCGAGCTGGCTCTATCAGAACAACGACAACGGAGTGGCCACGCGCATCCCAACGTTCGCCGCGGCCGGATCATGGCCCCGCCAATGGCCTGCCGACTGTCCCTCGACCGGACTTGCGGGATGGGCGCCTGTGATCAGCGCGGCGAAGATCAACCAGGCGATTCCCAATCCTCCGCACGTCGGCACTCCGCATACCTGCTCGCGCGACACAACCGATCCGAATTCTCTGGCTACGGGAGCGGCCGATACAAAGGTGGTCTACGTCAATGGCAAATGGTACATGGGTTACTCGGAGACGATCAACAACCCTCAGAACGGAGCCTGGACGCCTTCCGACTTGTTCTCCATCGGATGGGCGACGTCGAACGACGGCAAGAACTGGACCGTGAGCCGGCAGCTTTTCCGTTCCTCGCTGGAAAGCGTTTACTGTGATGGCGGGTTGCTCCTGACCCAGCTCACCACCGACAACAACTACTTCTACATGGTCGCGGACGAGATGCGGGGGGCCGGCGCGATCCTTCTTCGAGCGGCCATCAATCAGGCCAACCCCGACGGGTTCGACTCCTGGCAGATCGCCGCCCACGATCCCATGAACCCGAATCACTACAACTGGGTTACGGCGCCGGTTGGCGGCGTAATCGACACCGGCGCGCTCGGCGCGTTCTCGATCATGCCCACGCCGTCGTTTGTCCAACAGGCGGCCATCGCCCGCGTCTACACCTCTTCCGCTGCAGGGAGCCCATCCCGCATCATCGGAGTCTCCAAGCACGACAACCCCACGCTCACCAGCGCAGTCATGGACGTCTGGAGCGCTCCCGACCTCGACACGCCTTTCACATACCAGAGCACGATCGACACAGCCTTCATCAAGCCCCCAGGGCTCAACGGATGGGAGTACGCGTTCACGTACTATCCGGACCAGACCCCCACGACGCCGCGGATCATCGGCAATGAGCTCGATTTCTGGCTGATCGGCGACTTCAGCCCCAATCCCGGCGTGCCCGTCGACGGCGGAACGAAGAATCTCGTCGCCTACCGCACGACGGCAACAGTGAGCGGCGACATCTTCGCTCCGCGGGCGGCACTCCGCACATCCTCCAACACGTACATTTCGGTCACCGCTGGCACGGTCAGCGCGACGCAGACAACGATCGGACTCGCAGCCCGGTTCGTCCTCTTTGACAGCAATGGAACGCTCAAGAACGGCGACCCGGTCAATCTCCAGGCCCGCAACGGGAACTACATCTCTGCGACCAACGGCGGCGGCGGTACTGCGACGGCCACTCCATCCGGGCCGGGAACCTTCGAGACGTTCACGATCATCAAGACCAACGGAAGCGGCCCGATCGTGAATGGCGACACCGTCGCTTTTCGCTCATCGGGTGGTTACTACCTCACGGCCCGCGGAGGCGGCTCTGTCGACTTCACCGGCACCACCCTCTCGTCCACGACCAGATTCACCTACGTCGCCCAATAAGCGGGCTGACATCTCCCTGCAAGAGGGCGGGAGTTTGGAATCTCGATCGATCAACTTCGACTGCGGCAACAAGAGGCCCTCTCCCGGCGGGAGCCCGCCAGGAGAGTGTTCGGCGCGAAGCGCGGGTGATGGGAACCCGCGCTTAGCGCTCGATCCAGGGACCCGGCAGATCGCTGCGACGAATGTGGCCACGTTACCTTTCCGCCTTTCGCCGGCGCGGGGAAGGCACCCCATACCGCAACGAGCCCACCTGCGTGGTTGCCGTTCCACCGAAAACTCGCGACAATGCAGCGAGCAGCTTTGTTGCGACGAGACCAAGTTTCGCAAAGTCAGCAAAATCCGCCTCGGAATACGTCTGATTTCTCCGCGTTTCGATGAGCAATTCGGGAGGGGTCATGTTCTCGCAGCCGGCACCACAACTCGCGCTCGTCACGAACTTTGTCCCGCAGCCGCGCCTCGAGCCCCTCCGGGTCATCGTCGTCGGCGGCGATCCGCTGGCACGCGTCGGCCTGGCCTCGATCGTCAGCGAGGCCGACGACGTCGACGTCGAGGCCATCGCGCCAACCGAGCGCCTCGCCGCCCGCCTCCGCCTCCTCGCGCCTGACGTCGTTCTCTGCGACCTCGGCAGCAGCGGCGACGGCTCCACGGAATTGCTCGACAGCCTTCGCGAGGCCGGCTTCCCCGTCGTCGTCCTGGCCCGCGACCGCAGCGCCGCCGCCGATGCCGTCACCTCCGGCGCACGCGGCATCCTGCTCCGAGACGCCAGCATGCGCCGCCTCGCCGCCGCCCTCCGCGCCGCCGCCGAAGGCCTCACCACCATCGACGAAGGCTTGACCGACTCACTCCTCCTCTCCCGCCGCGCCGAAGCCCTCGAAGATCCGCTGACGTCGCGCGAGCTCGAGGTCATGAAGCATCTCGCCTCCGGCCTCGCGAACAAAGAGATCGCCCAACGCCTCGGCATCACGGACCACACCGTGAAGTTCCATGTCAACGCCATCCTCGGCAAGCTCGGCGCGGAATCACGCACCGAGGCTGTCGTCCACGCGGCGAAGATGGGGATCGTGGTTCTGTAGCACCAGCAATCCAACCACCATCACAAGAAGCAGCATCGAAATGGCCCACGCCACGGCCACTAGCACGCGATGCCGACCGAAGGTGAGGTCAATGCGCGTGGTCCCCGCGGGAACCACGATGCCGAGGCGGTCGAGGTTCAAGGGAACGATATCGAGGCTGCGGCCGTTCGCGCGGGCATCCCAGGCCGAGAAGTAGGTCTCGTTCACGAACAGCAGGCCCGGAGCGGCGGGCGCGGGATCGAGCTTGATCGTCAGCGAGCCCGGCCTCGACCATGACGCGCCGAAAGAGCTGAGCGCGAGAGGCGGCAGCGACGCCACGCGCGCCGGTGCGACGACGGTGGCTTCATCGAACGCCGGACTCTCGATGATCTGCACCGCCTGCTGCACCGTGCGGGCCGCGATCGCGTGGTGCACAACCCTGACGATCGGCCATGAGCCGATGATCCTCTGGACGGCGATCGCGCCTTTTCCAACGGAGAGGACGCGCGGCGGGCCGAGGCCCGGATCGGACTGCGGAACCGCGGAAACGTACGTGTTGCAGCCGGCGATGCGAAGGTAGCGGAGGCGGATGGGCAGCGGCGTCGCTGCGATTCGCTCGCTGACGATGCGCGTGAACAGCGAGTACATGCCGTCGGGCGAGCGGTCGCCGGCGTACTGGAACCGCGCTGCGGCGCCGAAGATTGGATCGAGCGATGCCGCGCGAAGGCGATAGGCGGAGCGGGCATCGAGCGTCTCGCCCGAGATGGCGCGGAACGTATCCTCGTGAAAGATGCGCATCGGCGCGGCGCCCGGCCGGTTGACGTTGTAGATCGCTTGAGGCACGTCGCCGGCGAGACCGGCCTCGTACCGCGCGACAACGTCGATCGGCGCCGCGAGAATCGCCCAGATCGCGAGCGATGCGAAGGTCAGCGCGAGCAGCGCCGTGCGCGGCGTAGCGCGGCGGATCACGACGTATGCAAACGCAGTCGCGAGCGCAGCAGCGGCAATCAACGGCAGAAGAGCGTGGCCGATTGCGGAACGGGCGAATGCGCCGAAGACTGCAAGCGCCAACGGGATCACCGCGATCGCTGCCCAACGCCGCAGCGTTCGCGCATCCGCGGAATCGAGCCACTCGGCGACGAGCACAACCAAAGCCACGACGAGCGGGAGCACCAGCTTCTCGGGATATCGAACGACGCGGAGAGATGGAAGGCGATCGACGAGGAAGGTCACGAGCGGATTGAATCGCCCGAGGGCAAGCACCGCGGCGAGGCCAACGATGACCTGATACCGGACGCCTCGGGCGCGGCGGAAGACTGCCGGCGCGACGAGAGCGCCGATGAAGATCGTGGAGAAGAGACGCGTCGTCACGTCTGCCGCGGCGAGATCGCCGAGCGGTCCCTGACGCACGGCTGCCTGCGTGTCGGTTAGCAGACCGAGGAATGGACCGACCGCCAACTCTGCGAGACGCAGCGGATGAAGCGACGCCGCGAGAACTGTGCGGGTCGAGTAGACATGCCCTCCCCTCTCGACCTCGCTCGCGATCTCGGAGTAGGCGACGATCTGTGGCATGGCGATGACGATCGACACGGCGACCGCGACGAGGAACATCACGACGCGACGGGCATCGAACCGCCGCGCGGCAAGGGCCGCGACGCACGCGGCCGCGGCAAAGACCGTGACCGGCTCTCCAGCCAGCGCCAGAAGTCCGAACGCCGCGCCGAGGAGCAGCGCCGGGCGAATGCCGCCCTCGTGAAGAAGGCGCTCCGCGGCATAGAACGCCACCGGGATCAACGCGATCGCAGTGACCAAGTTGTAGAACGCGAGCGACGAGATCGCGATCCCGCTCATCGCATACATCGCCGCCGCGGCGTTCGCCGTGCCACGCGTGGCGCCGCGCACGGTCACGAGCGCGCGCATGGCGAAGAACGCCACGATGACGTGAAGCAGAAAGTGGAGGTTGAACGCGATCAACGGCGACGCGATCAGATAGAGGATGTTGTCTGGATAGAACGTGAGCGTGTTGGGATTCCCGGCCAGCGGCTGCCCACCGCCCGCTGCATCGTTCCACCACGGAATCCGGTGGGCGTTGTACGCAAGCGCGGCGAGGGTTTTGATCGGATAGTGAGTCGAGAAGTTGTCGCGGAAGTAGAACAACGTGCGCGAGGCGACGGCCGCAGAGCCCGCAACGGCGATGAGCGCGGCGCCGGCCTTTGTGGTGGTTCGCATGCGAAGGGATCATCGCACGGCGCGATGGCGATGTGTCATCCTGAGCGAGAGGGCTGCGCGATGCGTAGACGAAGGGTGAATGACACAACCCTGCGATAAACTCTCTGCGTCCTCTGCGTCTCAGCGGTGAATGCTTCTTCTTCGGACTGGCGGCAGAGAACCATTCAACGCAGAGACGCAGAGGACGCTGAGGAATCCTCGTGACGTCACCGTCCGCGTCCAAACCGACTGTGTCATTAGAAGCCGGCGATGCCCGGGGCGCTCGAGTTTGGACATTTCGATCGATCACCTGAACTGCGGCAACAAGAAGCCCTCTCCCGGCGGGAGAGGGCGGCGCGAAGCGCGGGTGAGGGGACCCCGCGCGAAGCGTGCAGCCAAGTGATGACGAACTCGCGCCAACAAGCGCCACAACGGAAATCCCTGCGCAACGCACGAGGGAGTCCCCTCACCCCGCCGCTGCGCGGCGACCCTCTCCCGCCGGGAGAGGGTTT
>DASQGS010000382.1:0-3986 GCA_035632455.1 Thermoanaerobaculia bacterium
ACTTGCCTCTTCGGCGACGGCGACGGCAACGGCTACGGCTACGGAACAAATGGTTGCGATGCCAACGTACAATGTTCCCAATGCCACGCCTTCTCCCGATTCTCGCATTTCTATTCGCCTCCGTCGCTCACGCCGCGATCGTCGACCGTATCGCCGCGGTGGTCGACGAGCAGGTGATCACGGTCAGCGAGGTCGGGCAGATGGCCGGTCTGCGGTTCTATCCTCGGCCGGCGAAGGCTTCCGACGACCAGTACCGCCATTACGTGCTGGACGAGCTCATCGACCAGGCGCTGCGCTTTCGCGATGTCGAGCGATTCGGCGCCACGGACATCGCGAAGGAGCCCATCGACGCCCGGCTCCGCGAGATCGCGGCGCGCTTCCCGAGCTCCGCGGCCTTCGACGCCGCGCTCGGTCGCAGCGACATGACGCTCGACGAGCTGCGCACGCTGGTCCGGCGCCAGCTCCAGGTTGAGGCCTACATTCAGGAACGCTTCTCGCCGACAGTCTTCATTGCCACCGAGGAAGTCGAAGCCCACTATCGCGGACCATGGAGCGGCCGGAGCCGCGCTGCAGGCCTCGCCATCCCACCGCTCAGCAGCGTGGACGAAGAGATTCGCGGCGAGCTCAAGTCCGCGCAACTCGCGCAGGAAGTCCAACAATGGACGACGGAGCTGCGGGCGAGGGCGGACGTGGATGTGCTGGCATGGAAGTGAGAAAAGCAAATGTTGAATGTTAAATGTTGAATGTTGAATGAAAGACGGGCGGGTTTCCGCTTCGCCTGAGTGCCTGCGTTGAATCCAGGATTCGATTCAACATTCACAATTCAACATTCAACATTCAGTCGTTCACTCTCCGACCATTCCCAGAAACTCGTCCTCCGTCAGCACTGGCACGCCGAGGGACTTGGCCTTGTCGAGCTTCGACCCTGCCTCGTCGCCCGCGACCAGATACGACGTCTTCGACGACACAGAACTGCCCGCTTTTCCGCCCTCGCGCTCGATGAGCTTGTGGATCTCGTCGCGCGAGAATCGCGTCAGCGTCCCGGTGACGACGATCGTCTTGCCCGCCAGGCGGTTGCCGGTGCGGGTCGCGATCCAGACCGGTGCCACGCCGAGGCGCTGGAGCTTCTCGATGCGCGCGCGATTCGCCGGAACCGAGAAATAGAACGTGATCGACTCCGCCACTTTCGGCCCGATCTCCGGAATCTCGACGAGCGTCTCCGTCGTCGCCGAAGCGACGGCGTCGATCGAGTGAAAGTGCTCGGCCAGGATCTTCGCCGCGCGCTCGCCGACGAAGCGGATGCCGAGCGCGAAGATGAAGCTCGACAGCGCCGCCGTCTTCGAGCGCTCGATCTGCTCGATGAGCTTCTCCGCCGACTTCTCGCCCCATCGCTCCAGCGACGCGACGTCGTCCTTCTTCAGCTCGTACAGCGACGAGTAGTCCTTCATCAGGCCGTTCGCAATGAAGAGATCGACGGCCTTTTCGCCGAGCCCCTCGATGTCCATGGCCTTGCGCCCGGCGAAATGCAGCAGCGCTTCGCGCACGATCGCCTGGCATCCCTGGTTGATGCAGCGCAGCGCGACCTCGCCTTCGAAGCGGTGAAGAGGCTGTCCGCACACCGGACAGGCCGAAGGCAGCTCGACAGGTTTCGAGTGTTTCGGCCGCTCCGCGACGATGACCTCGGTCACCTTCGGGATCACGTCGCCGCCCTTCTCGACGAGCACGGTGTCGCCGACGCGGATGTCCTTGCGCGCCACTTCGTCGAAGTTGTGCAGCGTCGACCGCCGCACCGTCGAGCCGCCGATATGCACGGGATCGAATTCGGCCACCGGCGTCACCGTTCCGGTGCGGCCAACCTGGAACCTGATCTCGCGGATCACGGTCTTCGCGGCCTCGGGCGGATACTTGAACGCGATCGCCCAGCGCGGCGCCTTCGACGTCGCGCCGAGCTCGCCTTGCTGGTCGCGGCGGTTGACTTTCACCACGATGCCGTCGATCTCGAACTCCAGCCCGTGACGCCGCTCGTGCAGCTCTTCGATGAATGCCTCGACCTCCTCGATCGATTTGCAGATGCGCCGCTGCGGATTGATCGGGAAGCCGAGCTTGCGAATGATCTCGTAGGCGTCGGATTGCGAGCTGATACGCCGCTCGCCGGCGGCCACGACGTGGTAGATGATCGCTCGAAGGCGCCGCTGTGCCACGAGCTTCGGGTCCTTCTGGCGAAGCGAGCCGGCGGCCGTGTTGCGCGGATTCGCGAGCGGCGGCTCGCCCGCCTCTTCCTTCTCCTCGTTCATCTTCGCGAAGTCGGACTTCCTGATGTAGATCTCGCCGCGTACCTCGAGCCGGTTCAGCTTCGGATCGATCTTCAGCGGCAGCGCGCGGACGGTGCGGACGTTCGCGGTCACGTCGTCGCCGCGCACGCCGTCGCCACGCGTTGCGCCGCGCGCGAGCACGCCGTTCTCGTACAGGAGGTCGATCGATACGCCGTCGATCTTGAGCTCTGCTTCGTACTCGACGGCTTCGACGCCCAGCCCTCGCAGAACGCGCTCATGCCACTCCCGCAGCTCGTCGACCGAATAGGCGTTCTCGATCGACAGCATCGGAGGATCGTGGACCACGGTCGGGAACTCCCCCTCGAGCACAGCGCCACCGACGCGCGCGGTGGGCGAGCTCGCGTCCGCGTATTCCGGATGCTTCGCCTCGAGCTCGCCGAGCCGCCGCATCAGTTGGTCGAAGTCGTAGTCGCTGATCTCGGGCGCCGCGTCGAGGTAATACAACCGCTCGTGGCGCAGAATCTCCGAGCGCAGTTGCTCGATCTCTTGCTTGGGTTTCATGGCGGGTAGTTTAGCAATGGTGAGCCGGGCGACGAATGGGACGAATAGGACGGATGGGACAGATCTTGTCTCGCCGGCTCGCGACACCCGGGCTCCGTTATCATTACGCCCCGATGGCCAGTCCCTCTGTCTCGCTCGTGATCCCGATGTACAACGAGGAGCTCAACATCGACCACGCCATTGACGCGGCGGTCGAGGCCCTCGTGAAATACGCGGGCGACTGGGAGCTCATCATCGTGGACGACGCCTCCACCGACGCTTCGCCAGCGCTTGTGGCAAGGCGCGTCGCTGTCGAGCCACGCATCCGCATGATCCACCATCCCGAGAACCGGAAGCTCGGCGGAGCACTCAAGACAGGCTTCGCCGCCGCCACGAAAGACCTGGTTCTCTACATGGATTGCGACCTGCCGTTCGATCCTGACGTCCTCGGGCGCGCCGTCCGCGCCATGCGGCTCACCGGCGCCGACCTCATCGCCGGCTACCGCCTCGACCGGACGCTCGAGGGATTCCGGCGCACGGTCTATTCGTACGTCTACAACGCCCTCATCGGCATCCTCTTCGGCTGGCCGCACCGCGACATCAACTTCTCGTTCAAGCTGATGAAACGCGAGGTCCTGGAAGCTGTCGATCTCAAATCCGAGGGATCGCTCATCGACGCCGAGCTCATCGTCAAAGCCAAGAACCGCGGCTTCGCCATCCAGCAGATCGGGCTCGATTATTTCCCTCGCATCCGCGGGACCTCGCACCTCTCCTCGCCTCGCGTCATCTTTAAGATCTTTCGCGAACTGATCCGGCTCTATCCCGACATGCGGAAGCGGGTGCCGCGCAAGCGTGAACAGCATTAATGGGGCAGCACGTCATCCTGAGCCGGCGAAACCCCCGGAGGGGGTGGAGCGCGGCGAAGGATCTGCTTTTCTGCCAGAATCCTCCGCATGCGCAAGCCATTGATCCTCACGGTCTCGATCCTCGCCACGGCGCTCGCCGCACTCGCGCAGCAACCTCCCATCGACCCCGCCGCCGTCGATCGCATCATGACCACCGCGCTCGAAACCTGGCGGATCCCCGGAGCCTCCGTCGCCATCGTCAAAGACGATCGCATCGTCTACGTGAAGGCTTACGGCACCAAAGAAATCGGCAGGAACGATCCGGTCA
>DASQGS010000383.1:0-11444 GCA_035632455.1 Thermoanaerobaculia bacterium
ATGATCATGTCCTCGGGGACGACCACGAAGAAGAACGCGGTCTCGGCCTTGTCGGTCAGGATCGACGACGACGCATTGATGCGCCCCTTGATGTAGATGAGCTCGTTCAGGATCTCGTCCTGCTCGGTCTCCTTTTCCCTCTTGAGGCGGCTGACCATCTCCTCGTACTCGCGCATGTCCTCGCGCAGCTTGGTGACCTTATTGATCCACTCGTCGTAGACCTTGGCCATGCTCAGGTAATAGAGCGCGTGGCCGAGCGGCACGAGGTCGTAGATGTAGTAGTCGTAACTGCCTTCCACGACGACATCAACCACGGCGTCGAAGATCGCGCTCTCCTCCATCGCCGGCTCCGCGCTCGCGGCCTGGATGTAGTGCTCAATCTCTTCGGGAACGGCATCGAGACCGTAGCGGTCGCGGATCTTCTTTCGGATGTCTTCCTGATAGGCCTTGATGTGCGTGTCGGCGTCGATCTCCTGGGCCCAGAGGTTCTCCATGATCTTCACCGGACCCTTGCCGAAGATGTCGCGCTGAAAGATGTCGGTGAGGGAAGCCTGAGGATCGACGGAAAAGACCAGGACCTTCTTCCCTTGCGCCGCGAGCCAGTAAGCCGTGGCGGCCGAAAACGTCGTCTTGCCGAGGCCTCCCTTGCCGCCGAACATGATGTAGCGGCGGTCAGGGTTCTGCTGAAAGACCTCTTTCATCCCCATGGTGTGCTCCCTCTCTTGTCAATTCGATTGTGGTCGCCCGTGGCGCCTCAGAACATGGCGTCGGAAACGTCCTTCTCGCGCAGCATGCGGCGCTTCCATGTCGCGATCTGCGGAACGACGTACGGGAGCAGCCTCAGGCTGTAGTAGGGCGGAAGAATCGGGATTCCGAGCATGTCGCCCATCGTGATGAGGATGAACAGGTGCTCCATGGATGCGCGCGTCCGGAGCGCCGCCCGGCTCATGTCGTGCGCCGACATGCCGTAGATGGTCTCCTTGAACCCGCTCCACAATCCTTTCAAACCGCCAGGCTTTTCAACGTCCTTTTTCGTCACCGCTGCCTCCTTCCGGGATCGTCCCGGTCCGTTTGCTACACACCGTGAAGGTGATGTTCGTGGTCGTCTCCGAATTGCCGCTCGCGCAGCACCCGGCGTTTCCAGCCATGAATCGAGCCGGCGACATACGGGAGCAGGCGAAGGGCATAATAGGGGGGCATGACAGGCAGACCGACCATGTCGCCGAACGTGACGAGCATGAAGAGACCGTCCATCGACGCCCGGATCTCCAGTGCCTGCTGCGCGGTCTCGAACCCAAACATGCCGTACAGGAACTCGCGGAAGGCCTTCATCCAGCTTCCGGCGATCTCACCCCTGCCGCTTCCCGCGGGTGGCTTGCGTTGACCACGCTGCTGGTGATCGCGGTCGCGTTCGTCACGGGCTGGTTCGCCGCCGGAAGCATCTGGAACGTTCGAAAGGGAAATGCCATCCTCAAATGGATGACCGGCGGACTGCCGCTGGTCGGAGAGCGCACTACCGTCCGCTGGCTCGGCACGACGTCCATCGAGATGGTCATCGCGAAAGCGAAGAAGCCGTTCGATCAGGTGACGCTCGTGATCTTCCTGGAGCCACGCGACGTGCCGTGGATCTGGGGACCCTCCCGCCTGCGGGGGCGGCGGGACACGCTGATTTTCCGTGCCCATCTCGGAAAGCCGCCGGCCACCGACATCGAGTCCTTCGATCCCGCGAGCTGGTCGGGTCGCGACGCGAGGTCGCGCACGGAGGCCGAACGATGGACTGTCCGCGAGCCGCAGAGCACGGGCGACCTGCCGATCTACTACAAGGTCGGCAGTGGGCTGGCCCTGGGCGAGTCGCTCCTCGGGCTTGCCCGCGCGGCGGGAATGACGGTGCGCCGCCTCTCCGTCCGCCGTGGCGAGCCTCACGTCCAACTCCATATCGATCTTCCATCGATTTCCGCGCCGGCGGCTGAGATCTTCAGTGCGTTGCATGCCATTGGCGATTCCATCATCCGATCCTGAGGAGCCGCGAGCGCCCGGCCTGTTGTTTTGTGACCCAGGCACAGGGCGCTCGTGGCGTTATTTCGGCCGCTCAGCTTCCTAGACACCCACCGTTGCGGGCTTCGGAGCCGCCTCCTTCGAGGCGTACGACCGATAGGCCTTGAGCCCGTCCCACCCAATCACGAGCGCCGCCACCAGCAGGAGCGCCGCGACCACGATCATGGCCCACGCCCCGGCGACCGGGAGGCCGCTCATCTTCGGATTGGCGGCGATGGTCACATAAAGGTTGCGAGCCGTCACGACCGTGGCGAATAGCGTCGTGAAGTACATGAAGAGCATCGGATAAAGCGCAAAGCTCGGATTCCGCTTCTCGGACTTCAGCCAAACCGTGACCACGAGCAGGCTCAGCGCCGCCATGAGCTGGTTGGATGCGCCGAACATCTGCCAGAGATAGACCCACGTCCCGGTGAGAACGAGCGCCAGCGTGAGGCCCATCGAGATGAAGCTGGCCACGTGCATGTTGCGAACCAGCGGGATCGTGTCGCCGACCCACTCGGCCAGCGTCACCCGCATCACGCGGAACACGAGCTGCGTCACGGTAAGGACGATCATCACGAACGCGCCGAATCCGAGCGCGGTGCCGAGCACCTCGGGGATCAGCTTGCCCGTGCCCGCGTAGATCAGCTTCCCGACGCCGGCCGCAAACCGCCCACCGCCTCCGCCCACTCCGGCGATCGAGACCGCCATCAGCGAGAGCAGTGCGAGCGTGTACTCGCCGAACATCGATCCGCCGCCGACCGGAAGGCCGTCGGTCTCGTACTCGAGCTGCCGGGCGGTTCCGACCGAACCCACCAGCGCGTGCCATCCCGAGATCGCGCCGCAGGCGATCGTGACGAAGAGCATCGGCCAGAGCGGCTGCCAGGCCTTACCAGCCAGCGGCGCCGCGAACCCGAGGTCCTTCACCGCAGTGAGGGCGAACGCGCCGATCGTGTTCCCGGCCGAGTCCAGCACGCCGGTGAGCGGTGCGATGAGTGCCCCGATCGCGCTGAGCACGATCGTTATCAGCATCACCCAGAACCCGATGTAGTTCACCGGCTGAGCGAAGCGCCAGATGGGGAGATTCGCCCCCATGTATGAAAAGACGAAGAGGAACAGCATCCAGAGGAGGTAGTTCGGCAACGTCTTGACCAATCCGGTGGCGGCATCGTAGGCCGGCGTGGTCGGGCGCTTCCCGTCCTTGCCCGGGACCGGGATGCGCGGGTCGGCGTTCGTGGGATCGCCGATGCTGAAGAGAGGCTGCTTACCCGAGAGGCTGTCCACCGAGGCGTTGACCGCGGCGACGGTGCGGCCGACCGGCCCCTGGACCAACGCACCCTTGTCGTCTTTGTGCTGCCCCACCGGGCCGAGGACCATCGCGCCGAGCGTCACGGCGACGACGATCGCGGTGACCGCGATCAGCCCCATCTTCCACTTGTACATCATCTGCCCGGCCAGCAGGCCCATGAGAGCCAGCACGATGATTCCGAACGGAACATCGGGACGCGCCGAGAGGATGGCCGCCAGGATGCCGACGAAGGCGCCGGCAAGCAACATCAGGTAGAAGAAGATGAATACGAACAGGATCGTCCGCGTGCGCGGGGCGATGAGCTTGTGCGAGATCGCGCTCAGGCTGTTCCCGTCGTTGCGGACAGCGACCATGATCGCCGAGTAGTCGCTCGCCCAGCCGATGAAGCTGACGCCGATCACGAGCCACAGCAGCGAGGGCAGCCAGCCCCAGATGTTCGCGGCGGTGATGACGCCGACGATCGGTCCTGCCGCGGCGATGGACTTGAAGTGATAGCCGTACAGGACGTTCTTGCTGGTCGGCATGAAGTCCACGCCGTCCATGTACATCCTGGCCGGCGTTGCTCTCTTGAAGTCGGACTTGATGATGGTCCGGTCGATGCGCCGCGCGTAGAAGTTGTAGGCCAGATAGATGACGGTCACCGCGATGACGACGATCCACAGCGTGTTCATGGGAACGCTCCTCCTATCGCTCAGGTGAAGTGTCTGGAGTGCGGTCGCGAGTCGAGAGGGACCGGGCGCGTGTCATCGCGGGCACCCGATCACGATCCGGCGAGCGACTGCATCATCCCGCACGTCGTCCCAATTACCACGTTCGTACGGTGCTCCGCGCAATCAGCCGTCACGCAGCCACGTGATCGGGGAGCAAGGCCCTACCGCTCCATCACCATCCGCACGTCGGTGACATCCTTGGTCACCGTGTCGAGAACGGCGCGGCGGCGATTGAACGAGGTCGACTTCCCTCCCAAACGAAAGCCGGGAAGGTTGATCGAGAGCTTCACCGGCTCCGCCGGGACGCCCGAGAGTCGAACCGGCCGTGTTCGTCGAGGCTCGCCGACTGGCCGTCGAATCCCTCGTTCCTCACAGAGTGCGCAGAAGTTTCTCGTGAGGTCACGCCGGCGTTCCGGCCGGCGTGTGTCATTAGAAGAAGCCGCGCAGACTGTGAAGGATCCCAAGCTCGCAGACCTCGTGTCTCGACCCCGGTTTCCTCCGCGACCTCCGCGTCTCCGCGTGAAACCTCACGATGACGGAACCTTGTCCATCATCACCTCGGCTAACGTTTCTGGAAGGAACTAATGTAGGATGTCATGGAACTTACAACTAACTCTGTCCGGCCGTCTTCCGGCTGACTGCAAGGAAGCGATTCGACGGCAGCCGATCGAACCGGCAGGATGGGATTTGTCTACTTCGCGGGATCGCGGGGAAGAGCGCCGCATGCGATGCGGCATCGGACGCTCGACAGCAGGGGCCCGGAAACGCAATGGAGCCAATCGCCATCATCGGGATGTCGTGCCGTTTTCCAGGAGCCGCCGATTGCGGCGCTCTCTGGGAGATCCTGCGCGACGGCCGCGACGTCATTGCCGAGATTCCATCCGATCGCTGGGACGTGGAGCGCTACTACGCGCCGCCGCCCGTCGTCCGCGGGCGTATGTCCACGCGCTGGGGAGGTTTCATCGATGGCGTCGATCAATTTGACGCCGAGTTCTTCGGCATCTCCGCGCGCGAGGCCATGTTCATGGATCCGCAGCAGCGCGTTCTGCTCGAGGTCGCCTGGCATGCGCTCGAGGACGCCGCCATCCCCGCGCCCACTCTGTCGGAGAGCAACACAGGCGTTTTCGTCGGCGCCAGCAGCGATGACTACAGCCGCCTCCTCTGCCGCGATCAGGCCACGATGGATGCCTACAGCAGCACCGGAACCATCCTCGCGATCGTGGCAAACCGGCTGTCCTACTTCCTGAACCTGCGCGGACCGAGCATCGTCGTCGATACCGCCTGCTCCTCGTCGCTCGTCTCGGTTCATCTCGCCTGCCGGAGCCTGGCATCCCGCGATTGCGACCTCGCCCTGGCCGGCGGCGTGAACCTGATTCTGGGTCCGGAAGCGACGATCACTCTCTCGCAGCGCGGCCTGATGAGTCCGGACGGGCGCTGCAAAGCGTTCGACGCATCGGCCAACGGGTATGTGCGCAGCGAAGGATGCGGCGTGCTCGTCCTGAAGCGGCTGGCCGATGCGACGGCGGACGGCGATCGCATACTCGCCGTCATTCGCGGATCGGCCGTCAACCAGGACGGCGCCACGAACGGAATCACGTCGCCGAGCGCCTCGGCCCAGCAGACGCTCATACGCCGGGCACTGTCCGACGCCGGCGTCGAAGCGCCGGAGCTGTCGTACATCGAAGCGCACGGCAGCGGAACGCCGCTCGGTGACATCGTCGAGTGGCGCTCGTTGAGAGCCGTCCTCGTCCCCGAGCGCGCCCCCGCCGACCGCTGCGCCATCGGCTCGATCAAGACCAACATCGGCCACGCCGAATCCGCCGCCGGCATCGCCGGCCTTCTCAAAGTGGTCCTCTCGCTCCAAAACGAGACTATCCCCCGCAACCTGCACCTCCAGAATCTCAACCCCCGTATCCGTGCAGGCGGGACTCCACTTTTCATCCCGACCGATTCCCAACCCTGGCCAAGAAACGGCACACCGCGCCTTGCGGGCATCAGCTCGTTCGGCATCGGCGGCACCAACGCCCACATCATCCTCGGCGAAGCACCGCCGGACAATGCTCGGACGCGCGACGGTTTACCTCCACCGTATGTCCTCCCGATCTCCTCAAAAACCGAGGCCGGATTGGGATTGATGGTGCAGCGCTATGAATCGTTCCTCAGCGACCACCCCGAGGTCGCTCTCGAAGAGCTATGCCGCACCGCGGCCTGCGGCCGAACGCACTTCTTCTTCCGCCGCGCAATGATCCTGCCGGAGCCCACGCCCGAGGCGCTCGCTATCGCGCAATCCTATGAGCGAGGCAATGACATCGATTGGACCGGGCTCTACGGCCCGGCGCGGCCCAGCGTTCAAGTGCCGCGATACGCGTTTCAGCGGCAACGCTATTGGTTCGATGACAACGAAATGTCGCCCGGCACCACAGCCTTCCGCCGCCCGCGGGCGCGAGCACGGGCGGCGCATGAGGGTATTTCGTTTGGACGGCCGTGAGGGCAACGTTCCGCAACGTCGAAGGGTCCGCGAATTTGTTGTGATCGTGCCCGCATCCCGACGTAGCTTGAAGTTCGTGAGGCTACCCGGGAGTCCCTGAATCGGACGCCCCGCCGTCCACCGTCATTGGAGGAGGCGGCGGTAGCCGGCTGGGGTCGTGTGGAGTTCCTGTCGAAAAGCACGGGTCATGTGAGACTGATCGCAAAACCCGCATGCCGCTGCCACACCGGCGATGGGAAGGCTGGACTTGCGTAACATGAGGCACGCGCTCTCGACGCGCTTGCGGCGGATGTAGTCTCCGATCGTCATTCCGCGCGACTGGCGGAACACGTCCGCGAGCGTCGAGCGCGCGACGCGCACGGCTCCGGCCACGTCCGTCAGGCCGATCTGACGCCCGAGGTTGGCATCGACGTAGGCGTCAACACGGCGGAGCCAGAACGGCTCCCGGTTCTTCTTGCGGCGCGCCAGGATCTCGGCACCGGATGCGATCATCGCCAGGATCGCCGCCTCGAGCGCGAGATCGCGCGCGCTCGTCTGCCCCCGTAGTGTGAGAACGACGCGCTGCGGCAGATCGTAAAGATCAGCCAGGGCCATCGTCGTCAGCTCACACGGAGGCGCGAACAGCGGCTGAAACTTGCAGAGGCGATCCGGATCGAGTCGAACGACGAGGACATGGACCGGTCCATGCAGGATGTCGACGCGACGCAGCACGTTCGGCGGCGTGAACGCCAGTCCGCCGGCGGCCAACTCGAATGCTGGAGCGGCGGGCTGCCTAAGAACACCGCGAAAGACGCCGGAGATCTGCGAGATGCCGGGCGGAGGGACGAGTAGCGCCGCATCCGTCGCGGCAATCTCCGCTACGTGGAAACCCGCAACGCGGCGCTCGGCCAGAATCTGCGGCGCGGCGCATGGCACGTCGCGGGGAAACGCCGAGCGGTCGCATGGATCACGCGATTCTCGCTGAGGTCGGAGCACGGTAATCCTCAGCGCAAACGCGATGCCACAGCCAGCCGATGTTGGCGCTGAGCAGCACACGATCGTAACGAGTGGAGGGAGTGCCCGTTCTTGGGATGCTTGCGGCGCGAAATCGGGAAGGGCCAAGCTCCCCATGCGAAACGAATCGCACTATCCCGCCTGCATCGCCCTACCCTCAGTCGCGCTCGATCGACGTGCGAACGGTCGCGCCGCCCTCCTCGGTCACGCGGCCTTTCTCCCAATCCTCGCGCGGCAGCACCTTCACTGCCGCGTTCAGAGCGGGCAGTGTCTTAGCGGTCCAAGCATCGAAGTCCTTCATGACGTCGGCGAGCTCGCGCGCGATCGCATCGGTGCGCTCGACCTCG
This sequence comes from Thermoanaerobaculia bacterium, assembly GCA_035632455.1. Lineage (GTDB taxonomy): Bacteria > Acidobacteriota > Thermoanaerobaculia > Gp7-AA8 > Gp7-AA8 > DASQGS01. Next base: position 7,882 of record DASQGS010000383.1, read on the forward strand.
GTCTGCGTCGGCGGCCCCTCATAGAAGACGACGTTGCCGTACAACTCGTCGAGTTGCTCGCGCAGACGGATCTCGCCCGTCAGCATGCCGCCCTCCTTTGTGGCCACGATCCGCTTGCGCATCGCGTCCAGCTCGTCCGCCGCCTTTTCCAAACGGAAACGCTTCTTATCGCGTGAGGGAAGGGCTGTGACCTGCTTCATAAGCGCGTCCCGCACGCCGTTGATTCGATCGACTGCAAACGTCATGTCGGCGAAAATCGCACAGAGCCTCTTCGACAGCTCGAACTGCGCTCTCCTGTCCTCGGGGGTAGCGTTCCATCGCGGATCGGCCAGAACCTCGAGCTTCGTCGTGAATACCTCGCCGTCCTTCGTCATGCGCACGGTATATACGCCGGGCAAAATGCGTGGACCGGCAGTCCCCGCTTGCGCGAGCGTGGCCGCCCTCGGGACGGGCGGCGGCGGAAGGCGCATACTCCAGCTTACGCGCGAGAGGCCCAGCCGCTTGCTGCTGGGAATGGTCTCGACGAGCTTGCCGCCGGCATCGAGGATCTCGATCTTCAGGTCGCCGAAAATGTGGCGCCGGCGCTGGTAATACGTGATTACAGCGTCGCCGTTCGGAGTCTCGCCATTGTAGTCGGCGGAGCCGGAGGGGTATCCGCCATAGGGCTGGATGACCTGCAGAATCGGACGGCCCGCGAGAAATGCCGCTTTGTCCTGCAAAATCGATTCGGTCAGTTTGCGCAATGGCGTGATGTCATCGACGATCCAGATCCCGCTTCCGTGAGTGGCGATTACGAGGTCGTGATCGCGCGGATGAACAGCGACATCGCGCACGGCCACGCTCGGCATATCACCGCCTTTGTACTGAGCCCATTGTTTCCCGCCGTCAATGGAGATCCAAAGGCCGAGCTCGGTACCGGCAAAGAGGAGGTCGCGGTCCACCGGGTCCTCGCGCACCACATGGGCGTAGCCGCGCATGGGGCTGCCGGGCGCGACCAGCGGCGTCCACGAACGGCCATAGTCGTTCGTGCGATAGACGTACGGCCTCATGTCGCCGAACGTGTGCGCGTCGAGAGTCGCGTACGCCGTGCCTTCGTCGAAACGGCTGGGCTCCACCGAAGTCACCCACGCGTTCCTGGGGATCCCGGGCACGTTTGCAGAGACATTCGTCCACGACTTGCCGCCGTCGCGGGTGAGTTGCAGATTGCCGTCGTCGGTGCCCACCCAGATGAGGTCCGCGTTCTTGGGCGACTCGGCGATCGCGTAGATGGTCGTGTGCATCTCGGCCGCGGAATTGTCGACAGTCACGCCGCCGGACAGCTCCTGCTTCTGCTTATCCGGATCATTCGTCGTCAAGTCGGGCGAGATGCGCTCCCACGTCTGGCCGTGGTCCTTCGTTCTGAATAGAAACTCCGCGCCGAGGTAGATGGCACCGGTGGAGCTGACGTGGATGGGAGTGTTCCAATTGAAGCGCAGTTTTCCTTCCTTGTAGTGAGGAAGGGGGCGGATGTTGCGGATCTGATGCGTCTTACGGTTGACCCGTCCGATGTCGCCGCCTTGGGACTCGGCATAGAGATAATCGTTGTCCGTGGGATCGGCGAACATCCAGAAGCCGTCGCCGAAGTACATGCTCTCCCATTGTGCGTTCGCAATGCCGCCCGGGTAGTCGCTGGCGCCCACCCATGAACCGTTGTCCTGGAGGCCGCCATAGACGTGGTACGGCGTGTCCATGTCCAGGCTCACGTGATAGAACTGCGAGATCGGCAGGTTCTCGGCCTTCCACCAGTGGCCGCCGCCGTTGTAGGAGTACCAGATACCGCCATCGTCGCCGGTGATGAGGTGGTCCGTATTCTGAGGGTCGACCCATACGTCATGGAAGTCGCCGTGCGCGCTGCCGCCGATGGGAGAAAAGCTCTTCCCACCGTCGTTGCTGACGATGAGGTTGTAGTCGGGCTTATAGAGCTTGTTCTCATCCTTGGGATCGACGATGAGGTTCGCGAAGTAGAAGGGCCGCTGGATCATATTGAAGCTCCGGTCAAGGGCGTGCCAGGTCTGACCGGCGTCGTCCGAGCGATAGAGGCCGTTCTTCGGCGGATCGGTTTCGATGAACGTGTAGACGACCTTGGATTTCGAGGGGGCGACGGCCATGGCGACACGGCCCCACGGCTTGGCTGGCAACCCTGTCGCCGAGGAAACGTCGCTCCACGTCGTGCCGCCGTCGGTGCTCTTGTACAGGCCGCTGCCGCTCGGCGCATTCGGACCATCGCCGCCCGAGCGGAACGTCCACGCCTGGCGGCGGAAGTCCCAAAGACCGGCATAGAGCGTTTTCGGATTGGCACGGTCCATCGAGATCATCGAGCATCCTGTCGACGCGTTGCCGCCCTTGAGGACTTTCGTCCAGGACTTCCCGCCGTCGGAGGTCTTGTAGACGCCGCGGTCGTCGCTGTCGCTCCACAGCTTGCCGGGGACGCAGACATAGACCGTGTCCGTATCTGTGGGGTCGATCAGGATCCTGGCGATGCGCTCGGAATTGCCGAGGCCGGTGTTGGTCCAATTATCGCCGCCGTCCGTCGATTTGTAGAGACCATCTCCGATGGAGACGCTGTTACGCGTCCAGGCCTCGCCTGTTCCCGCCCACACGACCTTGGGATTCTTAGGATCGATCGCAATAGCGCCGATTGATTGGACCGGCTGCTTGTCGAAGACCGGCTTGTACGTCGTCCCACCGTTCTGCGATTTCCAGATGCCTCCGCTGGCCGAGCCCACGTAGATCGTGAGGCGATTGCCTTCGTGAACGGCATCGAGCGCGGCCACGCGTCCGCTCATCGTGGCGGAGCCGATGTTGCGCGCCCCGAGGCCGGAGATCGTATCGGAGCTGATGGTGATTGGAGCGTTGTCCGCAGTGGCGACGGGCGGTGCGCCGCGAGAGCTGGTCGCCTCTTTCGGTGCAGCCCAAGCGCCGGCCGCCTCGGCAGGCGCTCCCGAGGCCGGTTTGTGGAATCGCGAAGCGTCGATGGGTACATTGATCTCGATGGATTCGACGGTGAATTTCTGCCGGTTCGAGCTGCCGCGCGCACCGGTCTCGATCGAAAACGGGAGGTACCAGCCGTCGACGTCCTTGTAGTCGCCGAGAAAGGTCTCAAACTCCCGCTCGACTCCGCGGATGAGGCGCCGCGTCTCGTACTTGATCGGGACGTAATAATCGGTATCAAGGAAATACACATAGGAGTCGCCATTGGGAACAGTGACTCTGATCTTGTGGGTGTCGGTGCCTTCGATTACTTCCTTGCCGAGATACTCGACCTTGTTGCCTTTGGCCTTCCAGTTGACGAGCGGCCCATCGAGATCCGCGTCCTCGATAATCCCTTTCCTCGCCCCTTCGCTGAGCGGTTCAGGGTCTTTCTTGCCATTGAACGGCTGAATCGTCCATCCGTCGGATCCATCCCAGGCGGTGATGCCTGCCATCCCGCCGAAAGCGAATTCCTCTCTGACCGAGGCGGGGCGAACGTTCTCCTGCAGCGTCCGCGCGGTAAAACCCCCGCCTCCGTCGAACTTGCCGATGCG
>DASQGS010000384.1:0-1767 GCA_035632455.1 Thermoanaerobaculia bacterium
GCTCGAAGACCGCGCCGCCCGGTGAGAGCAGCGCCGTGTTGTATCCGCTCCATCCGAGGCGCTGATCGAACATCCGCTTCCGCTCCGCGAAGCTCGTGGCTGGATCGGGATCGGGGTCCACGAAGATGTGGACGTGATTGAAAGCCGCGATGAGCTTCGTCATCGGCGAGAGAATCATGGCGTTGCCGAAGACGTCGCCCGACATGTCGCCGATGCCGACGCAAGTGAACTCCTCGCTCTGAATGTCGGTCCCGAGCTCGCGGAAGTGGCGCTTCACCGCCTCCCATCCGCCGCGCGCGGTGATGCCCATGACCTTGTGGTCGTAGCCCGCCGACCCGCCTGAGGCGTAGGCGTCGCCAAGCCAGAAACCGTACTCGGCGGAGACGCTGTTGGCGATGTCGGAGAACGTGGCCGTTCCCTTATCGGCGGCGACGACGAGGTAGGGATCGTCGCCGTCGCGCCGGACCACGTCCTTCGGCCGGATCACCTCGTCGCCGCGGAGGTTGTCGGTGATGTCAAGCAGTCCGCGCAGCAGGGTCTTGTACGATTCGATCCCTTCCTTCTGATATGCGGCGCGATCGCTTGAAGGATTCTTGACGACGAAGCCGCCCTTCGAGCCCATCGGCACGATCACGACATTCTTGACGTTCTGCGCTTTCATCAGGCCGAGGATCTCGGTGCGGAAATCCTCGCGCCGGTCCGACCAGCGGATTCCGCCGCGCGCGACCTTGCCGCCGCGAAGGTGGATGCCTTCCATCGTGGGGGCGTAGACGAAGATCTCGCACAATGGTCGCGGCAGCGGCAGATCCTTGACCGCCTGCGAATCGAGCTTGAACGAGAGGTAGGCCTTGCGCTCGCCGGCCGGCGTGCGCTGGAAGTAGTTCGTGCGCACCGTGGCGTCGATGAGGTTGACGTACAGCCGGAGGACGCGGTCCTCGTCGGGATTGGAGACGTCGTTGAGCGCTTCCTCGATCTGCGACTGGATGGCCGCACCGGCGAGATGCCGCCCGGTGACCTTCGGGGAGCCGAGACCGATGCCGCGCGGTGAATCGCCGCCGATCGCCGGATCGAAGTTGTTCATGAAGAGTTTGATGAGCAGGCGGGCGATCTCGGGATTGTTCGCAAGCGTGCGCTGGATGGTGGTCTCGCTGAGGTTGACGCCGATCTGCCGGAGGTAGCGGCTGTAGGCCCGGAGGATCACGACTTCATGCCACTCCATCTCGGCGCGGAGGATGAGGAGGTTGAAGCCGTCGTCCTCCATCTCGCGCTTCCAGACGCGGATGAACGCCTCCTGGAACTTCTCCCTGACCGAGGAGAGGTCGTCCTGGATTCCCTCCGCGGAGAGGCTGAAGTCGCGAATCCTGATCGGTTCTTTCGCGCCGGACGGATGCACTTCGTACGGCACCTCGGATTGCACTCGCAGCCCCATGTTCTCGAGGCGCGGCATGATCTCCGAGAGCGGCACCGGCGCTCCGGCGTGAATGATCTTGATGTGAAACTCCCGATGGTCCTGCTTACGATGCCGGAAGAGGTCGATCACGAGGCTGCCGGTGGCGAGCACTCTCTCGACGTGGGCAACGTCGAAGAGGGCGTTATTGGCCGAGTACCGCTCGGCGTAGGCGATCGGAAACGCTCGCTTGTAGCGCTGATGCAGCTCGATGCCCTCCTCCTCCCCTTTCTGCATCGTCAGGGCCTCGTGAAGGCGATCGCTCCACGTGCGTGCGGCATCCGCGAGGTAGGCCTCGACGCGTTTCGTGTCGATCTCGG
>DASQGS010000385.1:0-4995 GCA_035632455.1 Thermoanaerobaculia bacterium
CCCCTCACCCTGCCCTCTCCCCGAATGCCGATCCCTGGCCTGGCGGGCACGAGCACGGACGGGGAGAGGGAACTCTATGCGATCACTTCTGATCCGCGATCCCCTTCCTTAACGCCATCAGCGCCAGCAGCGCGCACTGCACTCGTGCCGGGCGGATCTCGGCCTGCATCGCTTCGAGCATCGCGGCGTCGGTCAGCGATTCGATGTCCGCGAGCGTCCGGCCGGTGATCATCTCGGTGAGGATCGATCCCGCCGCCTTCGCGATGATGCAGAGGTCGCCCTGGAATCTTGCGGCGCTCACGACGCCGTGCGCATCGACATTGAGCTCGATCCGGACGCGATCGCCGCAGAGGGGATTGAATTCTTCACCGCGGATGTCGGGAGCGTCCAGCGAGCCGTAGTTGCGCGGGTGGCGGGAGTGCTCGTGGATCGCGTCACCGTAGACGCTCATCGGCGACCTCCGAGGCCGTCTCGTGATTGAGAAGCGCGTCGTACTGCGGGAAGCGGAAGGCCATGCCGCGATTGAGGATGCCGCCGTGGCCGAGGGCCGCGATCTCTTCGTCGCGGATCGTTCCATGCGCGAGGATCCGCGGCAGGACGAGGTCGAGCGCCGTCGGCTGCGCGGCGAAGCCGCAAGACGGGAGGCCGATGATCGCGATCGCGCCGAGGGACGCGAGCCACAGCAGCGTGCCGGGGTGAACCGGCATCCCGAGGCGCTGCATCGTCGCGCCGCTCTCCCCGATTGCGGCAACGATGGGATCGAGCGGATCGAGCGCATTCGAGCCGGCGATCACGAAAAGCGTTGCCTCCGAGGAGAGGCGTGCTTCGAGCGCGCCGCGGATCGCCGGCACATCGTGCGGCAGATCCGCGACCTCGCGAATCGGACAGCCAAACCATCGCAGCTTGGCGATCAGCGGCTCGAGCGCGCGATCGCGTTCCGCGGCCTCGAATCGCTCTCGAACGAAAATCACCGCCTGTCGTGGAATGAACGGCGCGACGCGGATCACGCCGCGAGCCGCGATCCGCTCGGCTTCGGCGACTGTTCGTTTGTCGAGTGCCAGCGGCGCGATCTGAGCCTGGGCCACGACCTGACCGGCCGAGATGACCTGGCCGTCGAGCAGCGTGAAGATCGAGATGCCGGGCAGCATGTTCATCGCGACGAGCGTGGGCAAATCGACCTCGAGCAGTCCGTCGTGCACGGCGCGCAGCGCGTGCTTGTGTCCGGACGGCGCGATCTCGACGCCGGCGCCCGACGCCGCGACGGCGAGGCGCTCGCCCGCTTCCCTTTGTCCGAGATCGCCGGCCTCGAGCTCGATGAGGTGCAGCTCGCTCCACGCGCAAGCGAGCAGGGGAGGGACATCATCGTCGCGCACGATGTGGCCTTTGCGAAAGACGATCTCATTTCGATTGCCACGCACGTCGTGGCAGAGGATGCGGCCCGCGATCTCCTCCGCTCGCGCGCCGTCGCGGTGAATGGCGACGGCTTTCATGCCTTCGCGACCGGCGCGCTCGCGCTTGCAGTCGCCGCTGCGCTGAGAGCAGATCCGCTCTTTCCGTGCGAGACGGCGACGACCTCGGCGACGATGCTGAGTGCGATCTCCGCCGCCGACTCGCCGCCGAGGTCGAGGCCGATCGGAACGCGAACGCGAGCGAGCTGGTCGTCGCCGACGCCATCGTCGCGGAGCATCTGCAGAATCGCCGCGCCGCGCCGGCGGCTCCCGAGCATGCCGACGTACGGCGCATCGGAGCGGAGTACGCGCTTGAGGATCGGGACGTCGTACTTGTAGTCGTGAGCCACGAGAATGGCCGAGGTCGATGGGCCGAACGCGGTCTCCGCGGCGATCTCCGAGGGGATGCCGACGCGAATGTCGTCGGCGTGCGGGAAGCGGTCGCGATTGGCGAAGCGCGGGCGGGCATCGACGACCACGGTGCGGAATCCGAGGGCCTTCGCGAATCCGATCAACGGAATCGCGACCGCTCCGGCGCCGAACACGATCAGGCTCGCCGGCGATCGGAAGAGCTCGACGTAAACATCCACGCTGGTGCCGTTCGCGAGGTCGAACGCGATCGTTCGCGAGCCGCTCAGCGTCGGGATCATTGGCGGGAGCTCGCGCGCGAGGAGGTCGGCCAGTGTGCCTTGATCGCCATGCAGCGTTCCATCCGCGCCGATCAGCAGGCGCGATCCGACCGGTGCGGGAAGCGAGCCTGTGCCGCCGATGACCGTCGCAAGCGCGACGCTGCGGCCGGCCGCCCATTCGGTTTGGACTGCGTCGTAGATCCGCGCCGCTGGATCGTCGGGATCCGAGGGACTCAGCGGCTCGACGAAGACGTCGACCGAGCCGCCGCAGGTGAGGCCGATCTCCCACGCCTCTTCGTCGCCGAGTTGAAAGTTGAGCAGCCGCGGCGCGCCGGTGCCGAGGACCTCGGAGGCTTCTTCGATCACGCGGGCGTCGACGCAGCCGCCGATGGTGACGGAGCCGAAGATGTCGCCGGCCTCGCCGACGAACATCTTCGTACCTTCCTTGCGCGGCGTGGTGCCGGCGGTGCGGACGAGCGTGGCCATCGTGGCGCGCTTGCCGGCCTGGCGCAGGCGGTCGAGCAATTCGAAGGTCTCATGCGACATGATCTGTGCGAGTGTCGATGTAGGGAGTGGGATCGTTCTCGAATGTGCGCTGGCACAGCGCGCAGCAGAAATAGTAGCGCCGCCCGTCGTGCTCCGAGGAGTAACGCGCGCCGGCGATGGTGACGCTCATTTTGCAGATGGGATCGATGGCCTCGGTTGCGATCTCGGCCGCCGCATGCGCGACCGGAACGCGCTTGAGCCGGCCGGCGCGCCGCTCGCGAACGATCTCCGCGAGGACGCTGAGCGCGATCTCCTCCGGCGCAACCGCGCCGATGTCGAGGCCCGCCGGCGATTTGATCCTCCGCAGGTCGTCTTCGGAGATTCCTCGCGCTCGCATTTGCTCGAACACAACGCCCGCTCGCCGCGGACTGGCCACGAGCGCGATGTACGACGCCGTCGTTTTCAGCGCCTGCTCGATGGCATCTTCGTCGAAACGTCCGTGCGTGGCGATGACGATGAAGCTCTCTTCGCTCAGCGGCAGCGCGGGGAGATTGAGCTCGTTCACGATGGCGTTGGCCTCGGGCACGCTCTCCGGCGTTGCCAGTGGATCGACGATCGTGACGTGGAAATGCATCGTGCGCCCGATCCGCGCAAGTGCGCGGGCGACCGGCTCGTATCCGAGCACGACCAATTCCGGACTCGGAAGGTTCGGTTCGATGAAGATGTCGAGCACGCCGCCACTGTAGCACCGCATCGGCACGTCGACGACGCCCTCGCGGACGACGCCCTCGCGTTTGCGTTCCTGGACCTCGGCGTTGCTCAGCGTGAGCAGGCGTGCGCGGCCCTCCACGAGCGCCTGCAACGAGTTCTCGATGACCAGATCGTGGGCGCAGCTCCCGCCGATCCAGCCGGTCAGCGAGCGGTCGAGCTGGATCACGGCCTTGTCGCCCGGCTTCGACGAAGTCGGCCGCTCGACGCGCACCACCGTGGCCACTGCGAAGGGCTGCTTGCGCCTTCGAAGCTCGACGATGAGCTGAGGAACGTCGTCGTCGTTCATGTTCGGTGTCGTCTCCTGCGTGGCTTGCGCGGCTGGCGTGGCCGCGGCTTGTGCCCGCGCAAGATCTTCTACGGTGTCGATGTCCTGAACGATTCCTGGATCGTCAACAGCGACCTTCAGGATGGACTGGGCATGTTCCCCGAAGATGGCCCGGCATCCGACATCTCCTCGGATGCTCAGCATTTCCTCGAACAGCGACCGGTCCACGAGAACCGGGTTGCCGCGAAACCCGTTGTAGGTCGGGATGACGACCTCGGGATGATCGCCATTGTACGAATCGATCAGGATATTGAGCGTCTGCGACGTGACGAACGGCTGATCGGCGAGGACGATCAGCGTCGCGGTGGCTTCCTGCGGCAATGCCCGGAGTCCCGCCTGAAGCGAGCTGCTGAGGCCTTGTGCGTATTGTTCGTTGATGACGACGCGCTCTTTGCGAAACTGTGTTCGGTTCGTGATCTCGTCAGCGTGCGCGCCCAGAACGACGACGACATCGTCGACGTCCGATCGATTGACATTGTCGAGAACGTGCTCGAGAAGAGTCCTCTCCCCCAGTGGCATGAGCTGCTTGCACCGGCCGAAGCGCGTTGCCTGCCCGGCGGCGAGGATAATGGCGGCGATCATGGGAAGGCGAATGTTGAATGTTGAATTAGGCACGTCATCCTGAGCCGCGTAGACGGCGAAGGATCTTCTTGGCAGAATCATGACTCTCGCAAGGAGATCCTTCGGCGCGCTTCACCCCTCCGGGGTTCCGCCGCCTCAGGATGACGTGGAACATTCAACATTCACAATTCAACATTGGCTTCTATTCAGCCACTCCCGCATCATGCAGCACTTTCCACACCTTCGCGGGGCTCATCGGGATGTCGATATGTCGGACGCCGAGGTGCCAGAGAGCGTCGACGACCGCATTGACGATAGCCGGCGGAGCGCCGACGGTCGCCGACTCGCCGACGCCTTTTGCGCCAAGCGGGTGATGCGGCGACGGCGTGCAGGTCTTATCCGTCTCCCAGCTCGGCGTCTCCATGGCCGTCGGCACGAGGTAATCCATCAAGCTCCCGCCCTGGATATTGCCGTCGGAATCGTAATTGATCTCTTCGAACAGCGCCGGAGCGAGACCCATCGTCAGGCCGCCGTGGATCTGACCGTCCACAATCATCGGATTGATGATATTGCCGCAATCGTCCACCGCGACAAACCGGCGCACTTTGACGGCGCCCGTGCCTCGATCGATGTCGACAACAGCGATGTAGCTTCCAAACGGGAACGTCAGATTCGGCGGGTCATAATAGTGCACGGCTTCGAGTCCGGCCTCGAGTCCCTGAGGATGGTTCGTATACGCGGCGAACGCGATCTCCTGAATCGTCTTCGATCGCGA
>DASQGS010000386.1:0-7742 GCA_035632455.1 Thermoanaerobaculia bacterium
CCCCTCACCCCTCGCCCCTCTCCCCGAATGTTGATTTGCGCCCGCACGGCGATTCTTACGGGGAGAGGGGAATGGATTCGGCCCCTCACCCCTCGCCCCTCTCCCCGAATGTTGACTCGCGCTTGGACGGCAATTCTTACGGGGAGAGGGGAAGAGTGGCGGCGATCATCGTGTCGGCCGGACTTGGCATTGATGGCGAGGCCGAGCGCTTGGCGAGGCGGCGCGTCGACGAGGATTGGGCGAGGCGGTTTGAAACCGAGGAGTGGAGCGCGTTGCTGGCGGCGTGGAATGCGCTGCCGGTGTTCGGCGGTGAAGAGAGCCGGCTGGTGAGGATAGAATCGGATTACGATCGCAAGTCGCTTGCGGAGGCGTTGAGGCGATGGTCGCCGGCGGTGCAGGCGCCGTTGGGCGATCAATTGCAGCGCATTGGCGCGCCGGTGCTTTGGGTCGCGGGCGAGCGGGATTTGAAGTACGTAGACGAGGGGCGGCGAGCCGTCGAGCGGCTTCCGCGCGGCACGCTGTGGATCGCGCCGCGATGCGGACACCGCGTGCCGTGGGTGCAGCCGCAGGCATTCACGGCACGCGCAGGCGCATTCCTCGAGACGATCTCGATGAAAGGAAGCTGATGGCGGAAAAGTGGACGTCGATTCACGAGTTCAAGGACATCAAGTACGAGCGCACCGACGATGGGATCGCGAAGATCACGATCAACCGCCCCGAGTTGCGCAACGCCTTCAGGCCACTGACAGTCGGCGAGATGAAGGAAGCGTTCGACATGGCGCGCGACGACGGCGAGATCGGCGTCGTCATTCTCACCGGCGAGGGGCCGGACGCGTTTTGCTCCGGTGGCGACCAGCGGGTTCGCGGCAAGGCCGGATACGTCGACGCCAAGGGCGTGCCGCGGCTCAACATCCTCGATGTTCAAAAACAAATCCGCTCGCTGCCGAAACCCGTCGTAGCAATGGTTGCGGGATACGCCATCGGCGGCGGCCACGTGCTTCACGTCGTCTGCGATCTCACCATCGCGGCCGACAACGCGCGATTCGGTCAGACTGGCCCGAAGGTCGGCTCCTTCGACGGCGGTCTCGGATCGAGTTATCTTTCGCGAATCGTCGGCCAGAAGAAGGCGCGCGAGATTTGGTTCCTTTGCCGCCAGTACGACGCGCGGCAGGCGCTCGAGATGGGCCTGGTCAACACGGTCGTGCCACTCGATCGACTCGAGGCCGAGACCCTGGCCTGGTGCCGTGAGATGCTGCAGCTCTCCCCGATGGCGCTGCGCTGTCTGAAGGCGGCGCTGAACGCCGATTGCGACGGCCAGATCGGCCTCCTCGATCTGGCGGGCAACGCGACGCTGCTCTACTACCTCTCCGAGGAAGCGCAGGAAGGCCGCAACGCCTACGTGGAAAAGCGGAAACCGAATTTCAAGAAGTTCCCGAGGTTTCCGTGAGGAGCGCCGGCATCCTTGCCGGCAAGCGGCGGGGCATCCCTGCCCCGTCGCCTTATCTTGGCAGAAGACGCTGTTCATGCGCTCTTGGGGTCGCGAATCTGAGTCAGCCATGACTCCCTGGATTCTCGCCGCACGTCCCAAGACCCTGTCCGCATCGATCGCGCCGGTGCTGGTGGGATCGGCGATGGCCGTGCACGACGGCCATCCGCTGCGCCCGGCGATTTTCCTCTGCACGCTCGCGGGATCGATCCTGATTCAGATCGCGACGAACTACGTCAACGACGCTCTCGATTTCAAGAAGGGCTCCGACACTTCCGCCCGACTCGGACCGCTTCGCGTGACGCAAGCCGGCCTGCTGAACGCGAGCGCCGTGATGCGCGGCGCATACATCGCCATCGTTTTCGCGGCGCTGTGCGGGATTCCGCTCATCATTCGCGGCGGCTGGCCCCTTCTGGCAATCGGCGCCGCTTCGATCATCGCCGCTTACATCTACACCGGCGGGCCTTATCCGCTCGCCTACAACGGCCTCGGCGAATTGTTCGTCATGCTGTTCTTCGGACTGATCGCCGTCGGCGGGACGTATTACGTACAGGCCCTGACGATCAGCGTGGCGGTCTTGTCGATGGGAACAGCCGTCGGCTCCCTGGCCATCGTGCTGCTGGCGATCAACAACCTGAGGGACATCGACAACGATCGCGTCAGCAACAAGCGGACGGTGGCCGTCCGTTTCGGTGCGCGCTTCGCTCGATTCGAGATCGCCGCAGCCGCGCTCCTGCCGTTTGCGATCGTCGCGATTCTCGCGCTTGTCCGGCGATCCTGGTGGCTCGCTCTCCCGCTCGTGGCGCTGCCGCTCGCCGGCGTGCTGCTTCGTAAAGTCGCTGCGAGCAGCGGTGCCGCGCTGAATCGGTGTCTGGCCTTGTCGGGGTTGCTGCAGTGGATGTTCGGGATTCTCGCGGCATTGGCCTGGCTCGCGTGATTTTCTCGCTTGCGCCGCCTGCGATATCTTCGGCGCACATTCATGCCGATCTTCATTCATCGCTACGAGCTTCGCCCGCGCGTCTCGCTCGGCGCGCGAGCCGGACTCGGCGCGCGCCGCGGCGCTCTGCTCCGAATCGATGACGGCTTCGCGGATCTTCATCCATGGCCGGAGCTCGGCGATGCGCCGCTGGACGACCAACTGGCGCGGCTGGCGCGAGGGCAGACCACTCCGCTGACGCGCGCATCGTTGCGACTCGCTGCAATCGATGGCACCGCGCGGCGCGAGGGGCGCAGCCTGTTTCAGGATTCGGCGATCCCGGCCAGCCATTTCTTGATTACCGAGGTGAGCGGTTCGTTCGACGCCGCGACGGTCGCGGCCCGTGGATTCGACACGGTCAAGGTCAAGATGGGGCGCAATCTCGCGGCCGAGCGCGCGTGGCTGGATTGCCAGGCACCGGTGCTGCGAGATTTCGGATTGAAGGTGCGGATCGACTTCAACGGCGTGCCTGATGCTACCGAGATCGAAACGTTCTTGGCCGCGCTCTCCGATGTCGCACGAGGCCGCATCGACTTTATCGAGGACCCATGCCGATACGACGGCGAGGTCTGGCACGCGCTTAGCTCCCGATTCGGATGCCGGCTCGCGCTCGATCGCGGCGACCCTGCGACCTCCTCGGATGGCGTGGCGGTTGTCGTTGTCAAGCCCGCCTTTCAGGATGATCAGGAGGTCATTCGCCTCGCCTCGGAGCGCGGGCAGATGGTCGTGATCACGTCGTACATGGACCATCCCATCGGCCAGCTCGGCGCCGCGTTCTGCGCCGCGCGCGCCGCAGCGGAGCACCCCAACATCATCGGCCGCTGCGGTCTGCTCACCCACGCTCTCTTCGAGCCCGACGCGTTTCTGGAGCAGATGTACGCGAATGGGCCGCATCTCTTGCCGCCCGGCGGAACCGGCTTGGGCTTCGATGGCCTGCTCGATCAACTACCATGGAAACAACTTTCGTAATCGACTCGAACAGCGAGGCGACGCATCTCCTGCTCAATCCGCGCCTGCCGCCGGAGGAGCGCCGCGGGCTGGACGAGCTCGCGCGAGCGGCGCCTGATTTGCGGGCGCACGTCTGGATCGCCACCTCCGGCACGAGCGGTTCGCTGAAGCTGACCGCGCTTTCGAAAGCATCGTTGCTCGCGTCCGCGGCTGCGGTGAACCGGCACCTCGGCGCGACCGGCAATGATGTGTGGTGTTGCGTACTTCCGCTGTTCCACGTCGGCGGGCTCGGCATCCATGCCCGCGCCTCGCTGACCGGCGGGCCCGTTTTCAGCATGGACTGGCAGGCCGGTGAATTCGTTCCTTTCTGCGATGAGCGTCGAGTGACTCTTTGCTCGCTCGTCCCGGCGCAAGTCAGCGATCTCGTTCGCGAGCGAGTGACGGCGCCGACTTCGATTCGGGCGATCGTCGTCGGCGGCGGTGCGCTCGGCCCCGAGCTGTACCGCCAGGCTCGCGACCTCGGCTGGCCGCTGCTTCCCAGCTACGGCATGACCGAATGCTGTTCGCAAGTGGCCACAGCGGCGCTCGGTTCGCTTATGGCAAACGACTTTCCGGACCTCGAGCTGCTGCCGCACCTGCAGGCCAGAACCGAGCCGGATGGAAGGCTGGCGTTGGCGGGAGCGTCGCTGCTCACGGGCTACGCGCTGCACGACGAGGAGGGGAAGCCGCGATTCGTTGATCCCAAGGTGGAAGGCTGGTTTGTCTCCGATGATCTCGGGAACCTTGACGATAGCGACGGGCGCCGTGTCCTGCGCGTGGTTGGGCGGCGAGGAGAGATCATCAAGATCGGCGGCGAGTCCGTCGATCTGGCGCGACTCGACCGCATTCTGGAAAGCGTGATCCGGGAGATTGTGCCGACCGCCGACGCGGCCGTTTTCGCGGCTCCGGACCCCCGCCTGGGCCTCGTGATCCACTTGGCCGCGACAACCTCTGCCAAGCTCATCTCCGACGCATTCAACGCCCGTGTACTGCCGTTCGCGCGCATCCGAGGCGTCCATGTCGTCGAGGCCATTCCGCGCTCCAGCCTGGGCAAAATTCTTCGCGACCGGCTTGCAGCACAGATCGGCTGAATGACGCCCCGGTGCCGGATCGTATACTCGGCTCGTGATCCAGACCGGCCCAGTCTCCGCGTTCCTCGGCGTGCTGCTCACGCTCGCCGGCATCGCTCTTCCGGCTATTGCGACGGTGATGGCGCTTCGGCGATGGGTCGTCGTCGTGTCGTGGCGTCATGCGGCGCTTTTCCTCGGCTTGACTCTCTGTTTTTTGCACGGCGCAGTCTTCACCTCACAGGTACCGGTGCCGATCGACGATGCGGCACGTGGAGTGCCGTTCCGTGGCGTCACCGGCGGGATGGAGGCAAAGAACGGACTCACCAACGACACGGTTCACCTGTTCCTGCCATGGATGCAAGTGGCGCGCGAGGAGCTTGGGCACGGTCGCGTGCCGCTATGGAATCGCTACTCGTTTTCCGGTTACCCCTTGCTGGCCAACGCCGAGGCCGCGCCGTTCTCCCCGATCTTTCTGGCGACACTCTTCGTTCCGCTTCCGAAGCAGATCGTGGCGATGGCAGGTCTGAAGCTGTTTTTCGCGCTCCTGTTTTCGTATCTCTATCTCCGCCACGAACGCGCTAGCGATCCCGCCGCTTGCTTTGGTGCCATCGTCTTCACCTTTACCACTTGGATGACTGTGTTCCTCTACTATTCGATGACCGCGGTCGGCGCCCTGCTGCCGGCTGCCCTGTTCGCATTGCAGCGAGCAGTGGATCAGCCGTCCAAGCGAAGCATCGCCTTCGTGGCAGCGGTCGTCGCGACGCTGATGCTGAACGGCCACCCGGAGACAGTGCTCCACGTCGCGATCGCCGCGGCAATGCTGCTGGCGATCGATTTCGGCCTCGCCTCCCGAAAGCTGGAGTGGCTCGGTCGCTTGAAGTTCTCAATTGTCGGGAGTCTGGCCGGTTTGGCGCTCGCCGCGCCCGCCTGGATCCCGGCCGCGGAGCAGGTTCGCCTCAGTACTCGTTACGCTGTCCTGCAGTCCGCCACGGGCGGGTACACGTTCCCGCTGGTCGCGGCGTTCGCGCTCGTCAACCCGAACGGCTTGGGAAATCCGGTGCGGCACAACTGGAACTGGTACCTCAACTACGCGCAAGTTGGGTTCTCGTACATCGGCCTTCTGACACTGGTGCTCTTCCTCGGGGCGATGGCTTCGCGGCGAACGCCATGGCGTGATCGGTGGCTGGCTGTCGCTGCCGTCGTGACCTATCTCGTGGCCATGCACTGGACGCCGCTGGCGGGGCTCCTCGACCGGGTTCCGCCATTTTCGTTCACAGCGAACGACAAACTGCGATTCGTGTCTTGCTTCTTTGCCGCGGTCGTAGCCGCGAAGCTGCTCGACCGTCTACGCGAGGAGCGCCGCTGGCCACTGGCGCTGATCAGTGCGGCCCTGATCGGAATCGGGTGGCATGTCTACCGGAAGCAGCACGCGCTTCTTCACCCGAGCGATCTCGCGGGAATCGCCGCTGTGACGGTTTTCATCGTTGCTTTCATCGCGCTGCGCGGCCGAGTTGATGCGCGGAAGTTTGCGATTCTGGCTGCGGCGGTTACGGCCGTGGAGCTCTTCGCTTTCGGCGCCTCGTTCAACGCGCTCGTTGACGGGCGCCTCTTTCGCCCCCGGCTGCCGGTGATCGATGAGAGCCAGCGCCGAGGCGCCGGGGAGCCCTTTCGAATCACCGGGTATGACTGGGCATTCGTGCCCAACGCCTCCGGGCAATATGGAATGGAGGACATCCGCGGCAGCGATCCCATGTCCCTCGCGAGCTACAGCAGCTTTCTCGATCTGATCGGCGTTCGCGACCCGGCGACCGACCTCACTCGGGTGGTGGACGTGGGACATCCCATCATCGACTTTCTCAACGTGCGCTTTCTCATCGCCGATCCCGACGCGACTGCCGAGACCTTTCGTCAAAGCCGGGGTCCGAACTGGCAGCTCGTCTATCGCGGCGCCGATGCAACCCTCTTCGAGAATCACCACCTGATGGCGCGATTCTTCACACCTCGGCTGGTCGCAGCCAGTCATCGGGAGGGCCTGTCCGAGCAACTGCGCACGGTGAGCGACTTTCGGGAGGTCGCAATCGTCGACGGTTGGCGAGGGCCAGACCGCATCCCACAGGCGACGATCGCCGCCAGCGAGATCTCGCCGGTCCGCTGGTCCCTGAACGTTCGGGCGCCCGGCCCGTCGCTCGTCGTGTCGAGCCAGCCCTATGCCCCGGGGTGGAGCGCAGTCGTGAATGGAACGGAAACGCCGCTCCATCGCGTGAATGGGGCGTTCATCGGGTTCGCGGTGCCGGCAGGCGACGCTCACGTGGAGCTTCGCTATCGTCCGGTCGCGTTTTACGGCTCCCTCCTTCTTGCGATTGTTGCGTTGGGGCTGTTGGCACTTGCACGCATGCGTACGGGCGGGTCTCCTCGCGATGAGGCCGCGATCCGGGTTGAAAGGCGCGGCTACTCCGGCGCGGAGCGGGAATAGCGATGGAGTACGTGTCGTTCTGGCCGGCTCCGAGTGGGGCCGGAGCGGGCGGTTTGTGGCCGACCGGCGGCAGGTGCGATGGGTGGGGCTCGACTCCAGTAACTCATGAGCGCACAGCAGTTTGTGCAGTGAGTGGACGGGAATAAGCGCGCGGGAGCGAAAGTTATGCAGGTTCCGGCGGGGAAGTTGACAAAGTCGCAGAACGAACCTACACTTCCCGGTCCCTGGCAGTCCACGAAGCCGTCCCGATCTTTTCCAACATGCCGCACGAATAGGGGAGCGGTGTCCGGGTCAGACGAAATGGTTCCGGCAACAGGTAGGAATCGGAAACATTTCGCTTGACACGGATGGGAGGGTCTGGCAATCTTGCCCGCCCTTCCACGGATGCCGGTTCTTTGACAACTGAATAGGATAGCAAGCAAAGGTCACGTGATTCCTTTGAGAGCACGTCTGGCGCAGCGATGCGCCGAGGCGGGCTCGAAGAAACAAACAGTTCGTATCCCATACGAACCGAATGACAAAACATCAGTCGTTCAAGACTGATCAGCGAATCAGACTCTAGATTGCTCGCACGGCGGCGCAAGCAGCCGGGCAATGAGCAGACAGTTAAAACTGGAGAGTTTGATCCTGGCTCAGAATGAACGCTGGCGGCGTGCTTTACACATGCAAGTCGAGCGAGGCGGGTAGCAATACCCAGTCGAGCGGCGAACGGGTGAGTAACGCGTGGATTATCTGCCCTGAGGTGGGGGA
>DASQGS010000387.1:0-13194 GCA_035632455.1 Thermoanaerobaculia bacterium
GGGGGCGAAAGGGGGTCTGTCGCCCGCGTTGCGGGCTCGGCCTGGTCAAGGAAACTGGGAGACTCATGCCCCACGTGTTCCCCCGGCTGGCGCCGGGGGCTGAATTCTTTCGCCGCCTCCGGCGGCTGCGCACAGACGCACAGACAAGAGTGTCTGTGCCACCATTCACAGGTAGCCCGAATCCACGGCGTTCAGCACCGCCACCATGCGATCGCGGGCGCCCATTTTCTGGAGGATGTTGGCGACGTGGTTCTTGACCGTTCCTTCGGCGACGCCGAGGGCGGAGGCGATCTCGCGGTTGTTGTAGCCGCCGGCCATGAAGCGGAGGACCTCGACCTCGCGCTCGGTGAGGGGCTCGAGCGGCGGGAGGGCGGGCTCGGTTCTCCGTCGCCCGGCGCTGCCGCGAGATCGCGATTCGCGTCGCCCTCGGTGCCGCGCCCACCGACGTCCATCGGCTCATCCTCGGCGAAGGAGCGTCGCTCGCTGCGATCGGCATCGTCATCGGCACGCTCGCCGCAGCCATCTGCGCACGCTTGCTCGCCTCGCAGCTCACGGCTGTGCCCATGTTCGACATTCCCGCGTATGGAGGAGCGATCGCCGTCACCGCGCTTGTCGCCCTGCCCGCCTCGGCGATGCCGCCAATGGCCGCGATTCGCGGCGATCCGGTGCACGCACTGAAGGCGGCGTAGCGCAGCGGTGGCGCACGGCTGTGTGCCCGGAGCTCGGGCGGGGCTGGGAATTCTCGCTACGCGGCCCTGCAATACACACAGCATGGCGTATCACTGAAAAATCGCCAGCGACATCACCTGCAATTGACGGTCACGTTTCCCGGGGGCGAGCTGATGCCGGTCGGGGCGAGGACGTGGAGCCTTTCCCAGATGTGCAACTGCTCCCGGCCCGCTCCGAGGTGCCAGGTCGTATAGATGCCCTGCCCGGCGCTGCGGATCTCGACGCGCTGGCGCTCGCCCTTGGCACCGTCGCTGCGCTCCCATTGATAGTCGACCCAGACCGGATGCCGGCTGACGAAGATCGTGGCGATGAACTGGATGTCGGCAGGGCAGGGGCCGGTGTAGACCTTCGGCTTGGCAACAATCGCCACCTTCGTGACGGTGTGCTCCTGCGCAAAGAGCGAGACCGCAAAGACCACGACGACAGCGACGGCAAGCCAGATTCGGGAACGAGTCATGGATGAAACCTCCTCGGTTCTTGAATTGGTCGGGCTTGGAGGAAGTGTAACACCGGCGAGGGCCGCGGGAGATGCAACGGCCTTCTAGGCCAGGCGGAACGAGCGCCGTAGGGGCGCACGGCTTGTGCGCCCGCAACTCGGGCGGGGCGGCCTTCGCGAAGAAACTTGGGAAGGATCTGAACACCGGCCTTCTCGCCTTCGGCACGCTCGACGACCGTTCGTGAACGACTGGGCCGTGCGCCGAAAATCGAGTCTTGAGGTGACGGCGGTGCGTCCTTGACTGTGCACAGGTCAGGGCGGCGGTTGTGCACAGGGAGTTGGATCACCCTCGTGGGCCGTTTCCACCTTGAAAGCGAGCGAGGCTATGCGGCCGCATTTGAAGCACTCAAGAGATGAATCCTGGAAAACCCTACGGATATTTGCTTCGCGCACTGAGTAGCGCTTCCGGCAGTTCGGGCAGGTCGTGCTTCCCAGCGCGCTTGCCACCACCTTTTGAAAGCGCGATCGAACGTCGTGTAGATCCACACGGCACGCGCCGCTCCGCATCCAGAGCAGCATGCCAGCCAAGGTTCGGAGAGGTGTGACGTCCGATATTGGTTTGGCCCGCTTCGCGAACATGCCGAAAATGCCCTCGAATACTTGGAGAGCATGAAACAGTAGGAGTGGAACGGTTGCGTAGAACCCGAGCCACTGGCTGTGCCGTGACTCATCGGTCGAGAAGACGAAATTGAAGTTCTCTCGCTCTGTCCTCAGCTGGCCCATCGTGGTAATGAGATGGCTCGCCTTTTGCTGAAACGAGTGTCTCGGAAATCTGGTCGAGAATGAATTCGCAGATCTGCCAACCCTCGACTACCTCTTGTGGAAACGCCGCAACTTCGGCCGAATCCAGCATGGCATCAGCCTCGGCATCGGGGATGATGGGGGCGGAAGAACAATTGTGACGGGAGCCATCAGTTGGTCGCGGTCGATGTGGTCGTGACGTGCGCATCTCGATATTTTACGCTTGTGGAGTCCAATGCCGATTGAGCTTGCCTTTGGCGCGATATGGGCGGCGGTGGACGATGGTCGGTTAAAGCACTTTGGGCGATGACTCTAGGGAGAGCGCCGTTCGTCGTAGAAGGGGGCTGGTTCGAGGGAGCATTGCCGAAGCGGCTGGAAGGAGCGAGCGGTGCGGTTGCGGGCTCGCCTTGGCCGGAGCGCTTAACCTGCCAAGGAGAAGCCCTCTCCCGGCGGGAGATTGCGGCGCGAATGCGCGGGTGAGGGGACCCCGCGCGGAGCGCAGTCAAAGGGATGACGATCTGGCGAGAATCAAAGACACGAACCCGGAGGTCGGGGGTTCGGCCGTGGTGGGCCGCCATTGACTGACGCGTAGTCAACGGCCTTCTCAGTCGCGTAAATGCAGAACGCAGAATGCAGAATTGAGAAAAGGAAGGGCATCGCTCCGTGGCTGGTGACGAATTGAGAAGGTGAAGTAGAAATAGAATTGAGAAAACGCTTACCGGGCGAGCGGCGACGCACTCTTGACGCAGGTCGTTCTCAACACAGCGGCAGGATTCTTGCTCGGCGCCGCACAGACAAGAGTGTCTGTGCCACATGATGCAAGTGGTTTGCGGTTTCCCCTCTCCCCGGCCCTCTCCCCGAATTTTGTTCGGCGTTTCTGGCGCTACGACATTGGCGGGGAGAGGGAGAACATCAATGGAAATCGTGGCTTTGTACGTCGCCGATTCCGTTTAATGGCCAGAATCTTTCCGCACGCACGGAGGCTTGACCTTCTTCGTTTTGGAGGATGCCTTGGACGACGAGGCCGGGGGAGGTGATGATGACGGTGCGTTGTTCGGCGAAAAGGTTGGGGTGGACGATGGCTTGCGAGAGGCCGGTCTCGTCTTCCAGCGTGAGAAAGACGAAGCCTTTGGCGGTGCCGGGGCGTTGGCGGACGATGACTGCGCCGGCGGTGGTGACGCGGCTGCCATTGCGAAGTTTCTTGAGGTCGGCGGCGGAGGCGATGCCTTGTTGTTGCAGTTGTTGGCGGAAGTGTTCGATGAGGTGCGGGCCGACGGTGAGTTGCATGGAGTCGTAGTCGGCGAGGGTCTCCTCGAAGGCGGACATTTCTTTGAGAGGGAAGAGGGACGAGGGAAGAGGGACGAGAGGCGAGGGATTCCCATCCCAAGAGGGTCGAGGTTCTTGCGAAGGGGATCCCTCGCTGCGCTCGGGATGACACGAATTCCCGTCTTCTCGTCCCTCGTCCCTTGTCCCTCGTCCCTCAAACAATTCTCCAGCCGGTCTTGCCGCCTTTGCCGCTTGCCACAGGGCTCCGCGTCTTGTGAGGCCGAGGGATGCGAGAGCGCCGGACCAGGCGAGTTTCTTGAGCGGATCGTCGCGGAGGCGGCAGCGGACGGCGAGGTCGTCGGCATCGGTGAAGGGGCCGTTTTGGTGCGCCTCCTCAATAGCCCGGCCGTGGATCTCGCGCAATCCTTTTACATAGCGCAGGCCGAGGCGGACTGCACCGTTTTCCCAGCGGCATGCCCAGCCGGAATGATTGACATCGATGGCGCGCATCTCGATGCCATGGCGCTGGGCGTCTTTGATCAGCGTGGCCGGATGGTAGAAGCCCATCGGCCAGGCATTGAAGAGCGAGACATAAAACGCCGCCGGATGATGAGCTTTGATGTAAGCGCTGGCATAGGCGATCAGGGCGAAGCTGGCGGCGTGGGATTCCGGGAATCCGTATAGCGCAAACGATGTAATGGATTTGACGATCTGGTCCTGCGCCGGGCCGTCGATGCCGCGCGCGGTCATGCCTTTGCGCAAGCGGGCCTCGATGTCGACCATGCGCTCCATTGATCGTTTGAAGCCCATGGCCCGGCGCAGTTCCTCGGCTTCGCCGCCGGTAAAGCCGGCCGCGACCATGGCGATGCGCAACAATTGTTCTTGAAACAGCGGCACGCCGAGGGTGCGTTTGAGGATCGGCTCAAGACATGGATGCGGATACTCGACCGGCACTTTTCCCTGGCGGCGGTCGAAGAATGGTCGGACCATGCCGCCGACGATGGGGCCTGGACGGATAATGGCGACCTGCACGACGATGTCGTAGAATTTTGCCGGCGCATTGCGTGGGAGCGAGGCCATCTGGGCGCGGCTCTCGACCTGGAACATGCCGACGGTGTCGGCTTCGTTGAGCATCTTGTAGACGAGCGGATCGTCTTGCGGAAGATGGGCGAGATCGACGTCGATTTTCTCATTATCGCGAATCATTGGAATCGCCTCTTCGAGCGCCGCGAGCATGCCGAGGCCGAGCAAGTCAACCTTGATAATACCTAGGTCGGCACAATCGTCTTTATCCCATTGAATGACGACGCGGCCGGGCATGGAGGCGGGCTCGAGGGGCACGACTTCGTCGAGGCGGCCTTTGGCCATGACCATGCCGCCGGAATGTTGGCCGAGGTGACGCGGCAGATTCTGGATCTGCATGTAGAGGCGCATGAAGTGCTGAACGCGCAGATCGTCAGCGTCGAATCCGGCGAGCGCGAGCTGCTGCGGGAGTGCGGCGATTTTTTCGCGGATCTCGCCGAAGTTCCAACTGCCGACGCATTTTGAGAGCTTGTCGGCCTGTTCCAGTGAATAGCCGAGGGCCTTGCCGACCTCGCGCGCCGAGGAACGGTCGCGATACGTGATCACGTTCGCGGTCATGGCCGAGCCATAAACGCCATAAGTCTTATAGACGTGCTGGATGACCTTCTCGCGCTGATCGCCGGACGGCAGATCAAGGTCGATGTCCGGCCACTCGCCGCGCTCCTCGGAGAGAAAGCGCTCGAACAGCAGGTCCATCTTGACCGGATCCACGGCGGTGATCGAGAGGGCGTAGCAGACCGCGCTGTTTGCCGCCGAGCCGCGTCCTTGCACGAGGATTTTCTCGCGCCGGCAGAATTGGACGATGTCCCAGACGATAAGGAAGTAGCCGGCGAGATCGAGTTTCTCGATCATGGCCAGCTCCTTTTCGATCTGAGCCTGGGCCTTCGCCGTCAATGGCCGGAAGCGAGCCATGGCGCCGTTCCATGCGATCTTGCGCAGAAACGACATGGCCGTCTCGCCCGGCGGCAGCGGATAGTCGGGGAATTGGTAACCGAGATCGGCGAGGGTGAAGTCGAGGGCGCCGGCAAGATTCCAGGAGTGATCGAGGGCCTCGGGAAGGTCGGCGAAGAGGGCGGCCATTTCCGCGGCGGAGCGTACGTGGCGCTCGCGGTTGACGCCGAGCAGCCGGCCGGCATTGTCAACGTGTTGACCTTCGCGGATGCAAGTGAGGACGTCGTGCAGTTCTTTGTCTGACGGTCGTGCATAGCGGACGCCGTTCGTGGCCAGGAGCGGGAGCCGCATGCGCCGGGCCATTGCGACGAGGGCCTGGTTGCGATGCTCTTCATCGCGCCGGCGATGGCGCTGGAGCTCGACGTGCGTGCGATTCGGGAAGATGCCGGCGATGCGGCTCAATATCTCCTGCGCTCTGTCGATTCCACCGCCCGCAAGCGCGTGCGCGAGCGGCCCTTCGTCGCCGCCGGTAATGCAGTGCAATCCCCCGGCGTGCTGTTCGATGATCTCCCAGGTGTAACGCGCCTCGGCTTTTGGATGCGTCAGTGCGCCCGCTGTGATGAGCCTGCATAGGTTCTTGTATCCGGTCCGGCTTTCGACCAGGAGCGTGAGCCGTGTTCGGCAGGCGTTGGACGTTGCCGCTTGCATACGCGTGGGCTTGTCAGGCACGAGCCGGGGTTTCTTAGGCGTGGGCTCCGCATCGTCGAGCACGATCTCGGCACCGACGAGCGCGCGCACGCCGGCCTTTTTCGCCGCACTATAGAAACGCGGAGCGCCATAGACGCCGTTTGTGTCGACGAGCGCCATTGCATGCAGGTCTGTGTTCGCAGCCTGCTGGATGAGATCCTCGGGAAGACTCGCACCGTCGAGGAAGGAGAAGGAGGAGGCGGCGTGGAGCTCCGCGTAGGGGCGTGTTGGCGCGCCCGGAGCAGCCCAGTTGCGGCAGCGGGACTTTTCTTTGCGCGAAACGGCGGGCAGGTGCGGGAGGCGGTAGGCGTCGAAGTTGCGGACCGAGCCGCGGGAATCATCGGACATGTTCGGGTCACTCTGGAACCGGCATTTCGGGTCACTGAATCGAAATGCAGAACGCAGAACGCAGAATGCAGAATCGAGAAAAGTGACGGCGGCGCCTGAGGCGCGAGACGAATTTAGAAGTTGAAGTTGAATTGAGAAAGGGCGACCATCCTTTCCGCACCTTCTACAGCCTGTAGAATCTCCGTTGAATCTCGATTTGGCGGAAAAGTTGAATTTGGAATTGAGAGTGAGATGCTTGTTGGGTGCCGATCTATGATGGCCCTTCGTCATCTGCTTTGAAATCGTGGCGATGAAGAGAAGCGCTTGCCTTCTTGACGATCGTCGTCAGGATTGCGACGAGCTCGTTTGATTCTTGCACCAATGGCGCAATCTGCGGTGTTTGTACGATCTCTGTCGCATCCAGAAGCCTAAGCCAGTAATGCGATTCACGCGCTTCCTTGAGCGAAATTCTACATTTGGCGATGAAGTCGGCTTTGCTCTGACCAGCCTTGGCCTCTTCGAGATTCGCTCCGATCGATGTTCCGGAGCGCAGGAGCTGATTCAGCAGGCTGAGAGCAATAATCTTCCTCGGCGCGAGCAAGTGATGAAGCTTGACGATCCGGCACGCAAAACGGAATGAGCGTTCATGAATATCGATGACGGGCATTGTCGTTCCTTCTAAATTCAACCTCAACTTCTCAATTCATTTCATTCCACAGGCGCAGCAGTCACCTTTTCTCGATTCTGCATTCTGCGTTCTGCGTTCTGCATTCCCATTATGTAAGGCGAATCAAGGTTCGGTCAATTTCTACACACAGTAGATATCAGTCATACGCCGCATCCACATACCATTCCTTTCCCTGACAATCCCGATACACGCGATACACTCCTCCGCCCGCGATCTCCACATCCCAGTACTCCCGGCCAGCGGGAGAGTCGGTCCACCATCCTTCTTCAATGGCCCAGGGGCCGGAGGAGACGCGGACCGGGCCGGCGATCTCGAGTTTTTTGCCGAGATCGATGCGTGGTTTCGGTGCCGGACTTGGCGACAATGGAGGCTCGGGCGTGGGGAGAGCGCGGATGGATTCGATCTGCACGCTTCCGGGCTCGTTTTCCTTCGACGGGCGGGTGATGACCTCGACTGGGATCGGCGGGCGGAACGTGCGCACGGCGAGCAGGCCGCGGCTGCGTCTTGGTCCGCGCCGGACGTCCGGTGGCGGAGGCGGGTTGTAATCGTCGATGGCGTAACGATCGGGGAGATGGCCGTCGACGGTCATGGCCATGCCGACGCGATCTTCGCCGATCATCGAGATCAGACGGGCGATGGTGGTGGCCAGCTTTTCCGGCGAGAGCGCGGCCGGGCCGAAGAGCGAGAGCTGGGCGCGGCGCGGCCGGTCGGGATGGGCGACGAGCGTGAAGCCGGTGACCGGCGCGCCGGGCGGAGTCTTTTCGAGATCGAGCCGGATCAGCGTCAGGATCGTTTTCACGTCGCGCGTTGGCGCCGGGAGGTCGATGGCCCGGGCGAGGTAGCCGTCGGGTTCGAGCTGGAGCGTCATCTCGATGCGCGTGCAGGCCAAGCCCTGCACTTCGAGGCGCCGGGCCAGGCGATCGAGCGCAGCGCTGGCCACGAAGAGGAATGGCTCGAGGGCGACGAGCGGCCATTCCAGGTCCATCCCTTCGCGAAACTCCATCGGCAGCGGGCGGGGAATGAGCGGGCGGGGATCGATGCCGCGGGCGGCCCAGTGGAGCTCGCGGCCGAGCTCGCCGAGGCGGCTGGCGACCTCGCTCTCGGGAAGGCGGGCCAGATCGCCGATCGAGCCGATGCCCCAGCGCTGCAATGTCTCCGAGGCATCCAGTTGCGGGGTCAGACGCGCGAGTGGCAGCGGCGCGAGGAACCGGGCCTCGTCGCCGGGCGCGATGACGTTGGGAGAATCGGGCAACTCCGCGGCGATTCGTGCGGCGAGTTTGCTCGCGGCGATGCCGGCACGGATCGGCAGGCCGACCGCATCCGCCGCCCGGATGGCCGCGCGGCCGAGGCGATGCTCGGGGGATGAAACCAGGGACGAGGGGCGGCTGTGTGTCATCCTGAGCCGCGCAGACGGCGAAGGATCATCTTGCGAGGATCGTGGCTCTTGCCAAGGAGATCCTTCGCCGCGCTCCACCCCTTCGGGGTTTCGCCGGCTCAGGATGACACGATCGGCGTTTGTCATTGGAAGCCGCGTAGACGGCGAGGGTTCCCCATCCTCAGAGCAGGATCGAGGTTCTTGCGAAGGGAATCCCTCGCTGCGCTCGGGATGACACGGATTCTCGACTCGTCCCTCAGACTCCCTTGTCCCTTGTCCCTCGTCCCTCGTCCCTTCTTCAAAATGCCGCTCCATGCCGGTGATGTCGACATAGACCAAGCCGTTGCCTGCATCCTCGACGCGCGGGGAAAAGGTCTCGGCGACCTCGAGCAAGGCCTCCTGCGCGGTGCGCTCGCACTCGGCGTCGCGGCCGCGGGCGATGAGCTTCGGCAGAATCGATCGCGCCTGCGCGAGCGAGTGCCCCTGGCGAATCCCTTTTTTGCGCGCCCGCCGCGTGGCCGCGACGACATGGGCGTTGTTGCCGTTTCCCTCGACGATGGCCACCGCTTCCTGAAGAAGATCCGGCTCGCTTCGCAATCGCGCCGCAAGCGGAAACAACGGGACGAGAAAACAGGCGATGCGGATCATGGCGAGTCAACCAACTCATCCACGCACAGCTCCAAAATCGTGCGCGAGCCCGACTTCATGTGGCGATGTTTTTCGAGGAGGATGCGGGCCGCGGTGCCGCCGAGGAGACGGGGCGATTGGCCGTGGCCGAGCCAGGACGCCCGTGCCGATTCGGCGAAGACGAGGGCCTCGGACGACGTGCCGGTGAGCGGGTAGGGCGTGGAGACGAGCATCGCGCCGCCATGCGCTTCCGCAGTTCGGGCCAGCCGCACCCAGGCAGCATCGGGCACGCGGCGGCCGCGGATCGGATGGAGGCCGGCGTCGAGCACGACGAGCTGGAAGCCGGTCGCGGCGATCATCTCCACGCTCATCACCGCCTGCTTGAGCGTGTACGGCCGGATCCAGAGGAGGCGCACGAGATCGACGCCGTTGGCCTCGGCGACCTGCGGGTCGAAATGATCGCCGAGGTCGACGAGCGCCGCAGCCTCGCCCATCGACGTCGCCGCAGCCAGCGCGGCCATGGCGATCGAGAACCGCCCGGTCGAGCGCCGCCCAGCGAGCTCGATCATCTTCCCGCGCGGCAGACCGCCGCCGAGGAGAGCATCGAACGGAGCGAGCGTCGTCGGGATGACCTCCTCGCGCCGCTGGCGTGCCAGGGAACGAATGAGCTCGGACCCGCTGGAGATGCGCGACGCGACGGCGGCTTCGAGAGAAGCGCGGAGTCGGCGGACGTCCTCGCGGAGCGGAGGGACGAGAGGCGAGGGACAAGGGACGAGGGAGGGGCGGGCGGGCGCCCCTCGGAGGCTCTGGTCATTCCTCGGCGCGCGGCGCGCGGCCCTCGGCGACTCGTCGAGTAGATGGAACTGGATCTGAGGGAGAGCCGTGGCAGACATGCGTTGAGACCTCTCGCGTGGAGAGAACTGTAGGCGGTAATGGAGCGTAAATCAAGTGGAGGGAGCGCGAATGCCTCTTGACTCAACCCGACGGGTTAGATGATCGCTGGCAGATGCTGATTGGGCTCGGCTAACACATCGGGTGCGGTTTGCACTAAACTTCCGATTGACAGAGGAGCCAACCGGATGTCGAAGCTGCGGACACCCAAAGATGATCATAATGGAATCGCCTTAGTGGGGTTGGATAATGTTCAAGCCCAATCGTTCCTCACCGCGATCAAGGCCGGGTTGGAGGCAGAGTTCAACGCTCTTGCTGGCAGGTGGGCTGCTGAGACTGCACACTTGTCGTCAACGCATGACGCAGTGATGAACGAGAACTACCAAAAAATTATCGGCATGGGTCCGGACGCGCTGCCGCTTATATTGAATCGTCTCAGAAAGCAACCGGACCATTGGTTCTGGGCACTTCGCGCCATTACACGAGCCAATCCAGTCGAGCCGGAACTGCGTGGGAATGTCAAAGCCATGGCCGACAGGTGGCTAGAGTGGGGCCGACAAAAAGGGCTAATCGCGTAAAGCGGACGTTGTACAAGCTGTTCCCGCGCATATTCACGGCGCATTGGCGCGAGACGAGCCCGAGGGCGAATGCGTATAATTGCATTGCGTTCGCCGCTGAGGATTGTAGTCAGTGGTGGTGGCCGGATACTGATGCATACTGGCCATTGACGCCAACTGATACCAGCTTAAGTGCTTTCGAAGCCGCGTTCCAATTGTTAGGATACGCAACCTGCAGCTCGCCGAGCCCGGAACAGGGATTCCAAAAAGTCGCGCTGTATGTGCAGGATACAGCGAAACACATGGCTAGACAATTACCGTCGGGCACATGGACCAGTAAGATCGGAAAGTACGTTGACATTGAACACGAGACGTTAGACCAGTTGGCAGGTTTACAGTACGGACACGTCGTGCGAATTCTCAGGAGGCCTTCAGTTGACTGAAAAGCGACACGCCGCTATCGAATGCGGAGGCAGTCGAGGAGCGGCCGCGCTTACGCCACTGTCGTTCGACTTCATCCCACACTGAGAGGCTGGCGTAGTGCGTTTCTATCGCCTCGCGTTGTTCTTTGCTGCCGAGATCGAAATCGCCGACTAGAGGTTTGCGCTTGTCTGCGTAGAACATGTCGTCTTCGCTGCGGAATCCGAATTGCCTACCAAATCAAGGCGCGGTGAAGCGATGATGATCTAGCGAGCTGAAGCCGGCGTTGGATTTTGGATGTCTTCGGCCGACATCCTGCCGAGGATCGGTGGCCGGACTTGCAAAGTCCGGCCACTTGCAGAGTCCACACTACCTTCTCTGGATCTCGATCCTCTTGCTGAACTCCGAGGTGTTGCCCTCGGGGTCGATGGCCAGGGCGCCGATGCTGCTCGTGCGCATGTCGCGGTAGCCCATGAGATCGTTGAACGTGACGATGCCTTGCGGCTTCCAGACGTCGTTGCGCGGGTCGGGGAGAGTCAGTTTGTCCTCATCCTCGACCGGGACCATCGCTTCGAAGTTCCCTTGTGCATCGGCGTGGACGGCCATGAGGTACTTGAACTCGCCGATGGACGGCATCTCGCGACGCGTGGCGGTGTCGGGATCGCGGCTCTCCAGTGACTTCGTGTCGTTGTGCGCCTCGCGGACCGAGGGAATGTCGGGAACGCTGCGCTTCTCCAGTTGGCCGCGGAGATCGTAGGTCACATACGAGAGATAGATCTCGACAGCCAGGCCCGGGCAGGTCGTTCCCGTGACCTTGAGCGTGTGATTGGCCGTGCCGCTCCTTTGGTTGAGCAGGCGCACCGCGCCGATGTGTGGCGGCGGGAGGCCGCGGTTCGGCGCGGTGTCGGCATACGAGCAGGGCCGGTCCTCGATCTGCTGCTGCCGCTGCCGAGGATCGTCGATGGAGCTGGTGAGATTGATCGGGAACCCGCCGTTCTCGTCGAAGTGATTCTCGGTGATCTCGTTCCGCTGCGGCAACGCCGCCGGCGCGTAGTTCGCGGCGACGATGCCGCCCTTCCTGTTCCACATCAGATCGTCGTGGATGAACTTGTTGTCCGTTGCATTCGAAGCCAGGAGAATGCCGGCGAGGTTGCTGCTGATGGTCGAGCTCTCGACCCAGTTCTTTGAGGCCGTGACGCCCTGGCCCTCCAGCCCGACCTCGATTCCGACGCCGTCGTTGTTGTGCAGGAACGCGGCCTGGATGTGCGAGCCGCTCGACTGCAGCGCAATCGCGCCGCCAGCTTCCGTGCTGCCGCATCCGGTGATCTCGACGCCGTTCGTGACGAGCTCCCCGTGCGGAGTGGCGATGATTCCATTCTTCGACTGATCGGCGATGAAGCAGCTTCGGACCGTCGTCGTGCCGGAGACGATGCGCACGCCTGCGTCGCTGACCACCGGCTCGCGCGCCGAATCGGCGTGGGCGCCGACGATCACGTGATCGAGCTCGAGATCGGCGTTGGCCTCGACGTTCGTCTTCGCTCCTCGGATGGCGACATTGCGGATCGTGGTTTTCGCATTCACCGCCAGAACCTTCTCACCCGAAAAGACGAGCTCCAGGTCGGGCACGCCGACGCGGATCTTCCCCCTCGGCGGCTCCGCGGTTTCTTTTGGAGGCACCGGCTGCTCATTGATGGCTGTCGTCGGCAGGAGGAGGCTGTAGCCGGTGCCATCGATCGTCGTATCGTCGTCAGTCAGCGCCGGGAATGGAGCGAGAAGCTCGACCGTCCACCACCGGAGCGGCTTGATGTCGCCCGGCGTGGTGGAGCTGGTCCGGCTCGCGGAGACGGGGACGAATCGAAGCGCGTTCGGACCGCGGATGGCATTTGCGTTCAGCAGAAACTGGCGGATCGAGCCCTGGAGCGGAGCGTCGCCGTCGCGGCTGCTGACCGCGACGTTGAAGCTGAACGCGAAGTCGAGGCTCGCGGCGTGCTCGGACGTGGGGTCGACTCGCGCGATGTGCTTCGATGTCGAGAGCTGTGACGCGTCGTCGGAGGCATCGGCGAATCGCCCGCCGAAGCAGGGACCGCCCACGAAATTCTGAGTCGGCGGACCGCTGCGTCGCGCGCATAGCGCTCCGGCGGGCCCGTACGTTTGCTCGGCCCAGACCGGACCGGCGCCCGATGACACGAGCCCCGCGGCCGGCGTCACCGTGCGGGAGTCGACCACGACCCAGTAAGTCCCGGCGCCGGGCGGCTGGAAGGCATAGCGGCCGGAGGCGTCGGTCTTCGTCGAGGTTACGAGCGCATCGTCGGCGCCGGTAGGCTGTCCGTCGCCGCCATCGCGATAGAGCATGATG
>DASQGS010000388.1:0-9950 GCA_035632455.1 Thermoanaerobaculia bacterium
CGCTCTTCCTCCCTCGCCGTCTCACGAAGAACCCGGCCGCGATGGCAAGAGCTGTCACGAGGCTGATGGCTGCTCCGGCGGTGAATGACGACGGCCGGTAGACCAATGCGATCCTGTGTTCCCCGGCGGGGAGGTGGAGTCCGAGGAACGCGTGGTCGGCGCGCAACAGCGGAAGCTCGCGGCCATTCTCGACGGCGCGCCAGCCTCTCCACGCCGGCTCGCTGATCACGATCCAGGCGGGCGAGGGCATCGTCGCTTGAATGTCGAGGCCTGTGCCGTGGCGCCGGACGGACACGGTGCCGCGACCGTTCTCGAGGTCAGCGCGGCGATCGTTGCTCTCGATCCAGCACTCGCGGCCGAAGTCGGGGCAAGCGGCCATGGCCGGGAGGACGCTGGCGGGTGGCACTCCGAGGTGAACGCGCCGGGGGATGAAGGCACGGCCGAGGACGCGAGGATTCTCCAGCAATCGATAGCCGGGATACGAACCGGCGAGGCGCCACCCGTCGGGCAGCGGCGCGTCGAGCGGCGCAAGCGCGTAGCGAACACTCAAGGCGGAGAGGAATGGGCGGGTCAGGTCATCGACGCGGTTCGACCAGATCGGGCGGTGCACCGACCAGAGCGGATAGGTATCTCGCAACGGAGCGAAGGTCATGGCGTCGTAGCCGCGCGCGTCCTCGAGCCCATAGTGTGTGGCGATGTTCGGCGTGAGCATGTCCCCCTGGCCGACGATGCGGAACGGCTCGCCGTCGCGCGCAATGAACTCGAGTCCGGCGACCGGCGGATAGAAGGCGCGGCGCTCGAGGGTCGGCACGAGGCCGCCCATCTCAGTGATGCGCTGCACGAGTAGAAGAGCAAGCAAGCCGGCCGCGGCCGGCTGTGGCGTGCGAAACGCGATGATTGCCGAGGCGGCCAGGAGAAGCGGCACAACCTCGCGAATCGCACACAGACGAATGAATCCGGGAGAGAGGCCGGACTCGATCATCTGCGGAGAGAGCAGCAAGACAGTGCCGGTGATCGCGATCGCCGCGGCAGCATAGAGCTTCCACAGCAACGGGATGGGGCCGCTCTCGCTGTCGCGCAGCCAGGCATCGATCCCGAGCGCCGCCAGCGCGCAGATGGCGAAGGCCGCGAACGCGCTCATCCGAGTGTTGAGTGCCAGCGAGAACGGCGGGAGATGTGCAAGAAGGTCGGTGATTCCCGGCGCCTCGATACCGGTCAGCCAGCCCCAGATCAACGCTCCGGCGAGGAACCACCTGACTCGGTCGCGCCGTCGCGCAAACACATACAGCGCGGGAGCGAACAGCATGGCTCCAGCGTATCCGGTGAGGAGGTCGCTGTGCCGGACGCTCACCGGCTCGAGCGCGGTCTCCTTCCCGCTGATCCCTTCGACGAATGGGAGAAAATCGACCCGAAGCCTGTGAGGGATCTCGTCGAGGCGCGCCGTCGGATGGCGCCCGGTGTAGAGGCCTGCGCGATGGCGATACTCCATCGTCTGCGGAATGGCATCGACGATCGGCAGCAGATAGAACGCGCAGAGGAGAAGCGTGCCGATGCCGGCGGCGAGCCCCGAGAACACGACGGCGCCCAGCCGCGCCGCGCGTGTACCGGCCAACTCGAAGACGACGTACGCGACGCCGAGCGCGACAAGGTGGAGGAGCGTCTCCGGGTGCCCGCTCAGCGTGGCCAGAATCAGGGCGATGGCCAGGAGAGTCGCTGATCCGATGCCTGGACTTCGCGCTACGCGCCGCGCTCCGAGGAGAACGAGGGGCAGCAGACTCAACGTGTCGGCATGCGCGGTGCCGGCGTACGAGACCAGGTGCGTGCTCAGCATCCACGCCGCGGCGCCGAACGACGCGGCGAGCTCGCAGGCCGCGAGCTCGCGCAGGAAGAGGAACATCGAGAGCGCTGCGAGGAAATAGGTCATCGCCTGCGAGAACGTCACTCCGTCCGCGAGCGGAATCAGGCCGGCCAGCAGGTGCACCGGATGATACGGCGCCGCCTGCGCGGCGCCCGCAAGGACGTTGCCGCACATCTCGAACGGATTCCAGAGCGGCCACTCCCGATGGGCCAGTGCGTAGCGAACCGCGGCGTGCCAGGGAAGAAACTGGGCGTAGACATCGGACAGCGCGGGGTTCGTGGCCTCATCGATGCCGGCGCTCTCGGCGTAGGATGCCAGCGGTTCGTTCAAGTACGCGAGGTCGATCGGCGCGGCAACCCCGCCTGTGAGAATCGCCTCCCCGGCGAGGCACAGAGGAAGGAGCAGCAACACTCCCGCCGCGCGCCATGAGATCGGAGATCGCAGGCGAACCACGAGAAGCGTCGCAAGCGCGACGGCGAAATACAAAATGGCACTCACGGACCGGCGGGACCCGTGTGATTGTACTTGGAAGGGAGACGGGCCGAGCGCGGAATGACGCTCTATACTTGCCGCATGGTCAGGTTCTTCCCTGCAATCGTCGCGTTGCTCGCGGCGCTTCCTCTACCGGCCGCGTACTCTGGCCGCGACCTCTTCGTCCCGATCGCGGGACGAGGCATCGGCCACGACGGCCGCGCGTTCTCGACGTCGCTCTGGCTGACGAATCTCTCCGGCCGGGATCCTGTGGACGTCAGGATTGCGTTCCTGCAATCGGGCCACGCGAACCCCTCACCGCGGACGACAGCCATGCGCCTCGGGCCCTCGGAGACCCGCGCGTTCGAGGATCTCGGCGCTGGGATCTTCGGTGCGGAGAGCGCCATCGGTGCCTTGCGCATCGAGGCATCGAGCGACGTCGTTGCGCACACTCACATCAATATCCGCGGTCCGGCCGATCCGATCGCAGCCACCGTCCCGACGGCGTTCAATGCCATACCGGCTCGCTTCGCTGCCGGTAAGGGACAGTCGTCCATCATCCAGGGCTTCAGCACCGGCACCAGCCCGCTCCTTCATTACAAGCTCTATCTCGTGGAGACCACCGGCCAGCCCGTCTACCTCGATCTCGACGTCGTTGACGAGAAAGGCCGGGAAGCCGCGGACCACAAGCTGTTTCTCGCGGGTTTCGAAGCGAGAACGATCGAGGCTCGCGAGGAGTTTCCGTCGCTGAACATCTCGAGCGGTCTGATCAGAATCAGCGGAGTCAACGGAAGCGGCCGGGTCATCATGGCGGGCTCGCAAGTCTCGACGGTGACCCAGTACGGCACGGCGGACGAAATGAGCCTCGTCGCCACGCCGCGCAGCCCGCTGCCGCTGACCGAGTTGATCGCCTATTCCGTGATCGGTGCGGTGATCGTGATCGTGCTGCTGAAGCGACGGAGCGGGTGAGCGGGACATCCGGGACATCGCCCGATCCGCTATCCTCGCTCCCGATGGTCCACGGCCTCTATCCCTTCGCGGAGATCGCCCTTCCGGTCGCGGTGCATGGCACGTTCACGTACGCCATCCCCGAGGATCTCCGCGATGCCGTGCGGCTCGGATCGAGGGTCGAGGTTCCCCTCGGCGCAAAGCTCAGCACAGGCTTCGTGGTCGGCTTTTCCGACGCCGCGCCGGCCGGCGCTGTGAAGATCCGCGAGATCCGCGCGTTGCTCGACGAGGACGAGCCGGCGCTGATTCCGGAGATCCTCGATCTCTGCCGATGGGCCTCGGAGTACTATCTCGCGCCGCTCGGCGAAATGATCCGCGTGGCCCTGCCGGCGAACATGGGCTCGCGCGGACGCCGCGAGGTGACCGTCGTCGGAACCAGCGAGCTCGTGGCGGAGGCCATCGCATCGAAGCAAATCCTCGAGAGCGACGCCTTGCTCCTCGATGCGCTGCCCCGCAGCCCGGTTCTCCTCAGCGCGCTCTTGCAGGAGGCGAAGGTCTCGCGCCCCGCGATCAATCGTCTGCGCGATGCCGGGCTGATCTCTATCGGCGACCGGCTCCAGGATGTACGCGGCGTTCGATATGACCGCTTCGCGATCGTGCTCGACGCGCCGGACGGCGCGCTTCCGCCGAAGCAGCACGATGCTATCGAGATGCTGGCCGCGCGCGGCGGAGAGATGGCCACGCGCGCGCTGGAGCACGCCGGCGTCAGCGCCTCGACGCTCGTCACGCTGGCGCGCAAGAGGCACATCCGCATCGAGCGCCGCGCGCGGAGGCATACGCTCGACGCCTTTCTCGCCGGACTCGATGCCGCAAGTGTCGGCGAGATCGTGCACTCGGCGGAGCAGCGCTCAGCGATCGACACCATTCGCCGCTCCCTCGGCACGTTCGCGCCGTTTCTGATCCTCGGCGTGACCGGGAGCGGCAAGACCGAGGTCTACATCGAGCTGATGCGCGAAGTCGTCCGCCGAGGCGAGCAGGCGCTGCTGCTCGTCCCCGAGATCTCCCTCACGCCGGTCTTCGCATCGCGATTGAAGGAGCGATTCGGCGAGCGCATCGCGATTCTGCACAGCAGTCTCTCCGCGAGCGAACGTCACGACCAATGGTGGCGCGCGCATCGCGGGCAGGTCGACGTCGCCATCGGGCCGCGATCCGCGCTCTTCACGCCGTTCCAGCGCCTCGGCCTGATCGTCGTCGACGAAGAGGGCGATGGTGCGTACAAGCAGGAGGAATCGCCGCGTTACAACGCCCGAGATCTCGCCGTTGTCCGCGCTCGACTGCGGAACATTCCTGTGGTCCTCGGTTCCGCGACGCCATCGCTCGAGAGCCGCGAGAACGCGGCGCGCGGCAAGTACGCACTGATTCCGATGACTACGCGAGTTGAGGCCCGCCCGCTCCCCGAGGTCGAAGTTATCGACCTGCGCAAAGAGCGCGGCGAGAAGGAAGATCGCGGGTTCGTGATCTTCACGGCGCCGCTGAAGGAGGCCTTGCGTCAGACGTTCGAGGCGGGAGAGCAGGCCATCATTCTCATCAACCGCCGTGGCTACGCGCCGCACCTGCTCTGCCGGCAATGCGACAACGACTTCCGCTGCCGCGATTGCAGCGTGACCATGACCGTGCATCGCCGCGAGGCGCGCTTGATCTGCCACTACTGCGGCGCGCGCCGGCCCATTCCGCTCAAGTGCCCGCTTTGCGGCGGCGAGGTCCTGCAGCCGATCGGCTTCGGCACGGAGAAAGTCGAAGAGCGATTCCTCCGCGATTTTCCCGGCGTCCCGGCGGAGGTGCTCGATCGCGATTCGACGCGGAAGAAGGGGGAGTTGGTTCGCATCCTCGATCGCTTTCGCCGTGGAGAGACGAAGTGCCTCATCGGGACGCAGATGCTGAGCAAGGGCCACCATTTCCCCAACGTGACCCTGACCGGCGTGCTCAACGCCGACTCGATCCTTGGATATCCAGACTTTCGATCGGCGGAGAAGACGTTCTATCTGCTCACACAAGTCGCCGGCCGCGCCGGCCGCGGCGAGCTTCGCGGCAAGGTGCTGATTCAGAGCGCCTACCCGACGCACTATGCGATCCAGCACGCCATGCGACACGACTACGAGGCCTTCTATCAGGCGGAGATCCTGTTCCGCCGGACGTTTCACTATCCGCCGTCGACGGCCATGTTCGCGGTGCATTTCCGCGGCCCGAAGCTCGATGACGTCGAGCGCGCCGCCATCGACTGCGGCCGCCGGCTCGAGGAAGCGGTACGACCGGTTGAGGCGACACGCGTGCAAGGCCCGGCCCCGTCGCCGATCGCACGAATCAAAGGCGTCTGGCGCTACCAGATCCTGCTGCGAAGCCCGCACCGCGCCGCGCTTCGCAAGGCGGTGGAGTCAGTGATGCTGACGAGGAAGTGGAAGGGCGTGGATGTGGCGATCGATGTGGACCCGATCAATATTTTGTAGAGTATGTTAAAACTCCCCGTTCAATGCACGACGAGATTCCGCGGAATCTGCCGGAGCGAACGGGGCGCCATGTGTGCGTCAAGTGTCTGGCCGAGGTAACGGCGGCGGAGTATCTGCAGAACGACTACCTCTGCGAGAACTGCGTGGCCGAGGACGAGTATCCGCTTGCGTCGACGCCGGACGACGCCCCCGAGGCCGCCGTGCAACCGATTCCTGCGGTCGGCGAGAAGCGCTGAATTGACACACTCCCTCGGAGATCTTCGTGTTGCCGTCGTCCACGACTGGCTGACCGGCATGCGCGGCGGCGAGCAGGTCCTCGAAGGGATTCTCGCCATCGTCCCTCAGGCCGAGCTCTTCACGCTCTTCCACTTTCCGGGCTCGGTCTCGGCAGCCATCGAATCGCACACGGTTCACACCTCGTATCTCCAGCGATGGGCATCGCGCGCCGGCGACTACCGGAGGCTCCTGCCGCTGTATCCGACGGCGATCGGCTGGGACCTTAGGAAGTTCGATCTCGTCATTTCGTCCAGCCATTGTGTGGCCAAGGGCGTCGATTCGCGACGCGCGCCTCACCTCTGTTATTGCCACACGCCGATGCGCTACGTCTGGGACCGCTTCGACGACTACTTCCCGCGATCGCAACCGCTTCGCCGCCTCGCGATCTCCGCGGTCGCCACGGCGCTGAGGCGATGGGATGTGCGAACCGCGGGCAACGTGACGTCATTCGTAGCAAATTCGGAATTCGTTCGCGAGCGCATCCGCCGCTACTACGCCCGCGACGCCGAGGTCGTGCATCCGTTCGTCGACGACGCTTTTCTCGCGCCGCCGATCAACAACGAGCGCGATGACTACCACCTCGTCGTCTCGGCGCTCGTGCCGTACAAGCGAGTGGAGCTCGCGGTTCAAGCCTTCCGGGCTACCGGCCGGCGCCTGGTCGTGATCGGCGGCGGTCCGCTCCTTTCGCGATTGCGCGGCGACGCGCCTCCCAACGTTGAATATCTCGGCTCCGTACCTAGAGCCGAGGTCATCGAACGGCTCGCCCGCGCGCGGAGCCTGATCCTTCCCGGCATCGAAGATTTCGGCATCACTCCGCTGGAGGCCATGGCACTCGGGACGCCGGTCGTCGCCCTCGGTTCGGGCGGCGTCCTCGACTCGGTGGTGCCCGGCGAAACCGGAGTATTCTTTGCCGAGCCGGAGGTTCCGGCGCTCGTCCGGGCTCTCGATGCCGTTGAACGGAGAGAGTGGGATCGGGCGGCCATTCGGAGGCGTGCAGAGCGCTTCTCGCGGGCGGCCTTCGATGGGCGGTTCCGCGCGGCCGTCGAGCGGGTCTTGACAACGACATGATCGAAAAGAAGCACAGGACGCTGGCGTCGATCTACTTCGTCAATGACGCCGTGGCATCGAACCTGGCGATGCTCATCGCCTGGTTCCTCCGCTTCATCGTCAAAGTCATCCCGGTGACGCAAGGGCCTCAGGACTTCACGCTGTACCTGCGGCTCCTTCCGCTCGTCACGGTCGTTTTTCCGCTCGCGTTCGCGGTTCAAGGGCTCTACAAGATCCGTCCCGCGCGCACGAAAACCGAGGAGTGGCTGTCGGTGGCCATCGGCTCCGTGGTGGCCACGGTCGTGTTCTCCGGAGTCCTCCTCTGGATTCGGCCGCGTCCCGATCTCGCCCGCCCGGACATCTTCTATTCGCGCGCCACCCTCGGCATGTTCATGATGTGCGTGATCGTGCTGGTCATCGCCGGTCGCGTTCTCGTGCGGACGGTAGTCGAGCGGCTGCACCGCGCCGGGCGGACGCTCGACCGCGTCCTCATCGCCGGAAACGGCGAGCTGGCTCGGACCGTGATCGAGCGGATGAGGTCTCATCGAGAGCTCGGCTTTCGCATCGTCGGGTATCTTCGCAATGGCGATCCCGCGCAGATCGAGGGTCTCGAGTGCCTCGGCACGATCGATGATGCCGAGCGCGTCGTCCGCGAGCAGAAGATCGACGACGTCTACGTCGCCCTCCCGCATGCCTCATCCGACGCCATGATGGGGTTGCTCGACAGGCTGATGCGCAACATGGTCTCGATTCACGTCGTGCCGGACCTCTTGCAGTTCATGGTTCTCCGCTCGCGCGTCGAAGATATCGACGGACTCCCGACGATCAACCTTTCCGAGACGCCGCTCGAGGGTTGGAGCCGGTTCATCAAACGCGCCTTCGACCTCGTCGTGGCAACGGCCGCGCTGATCGTGCTGGCTCCGGTGATGATCATGATCGCCCTGGCGATCTGGATCGAAGACCGCGGCGCGATCTTCTATCGCCAGGTGCGCATGGGCCTCGACGGCAAGCCGTTCGAGATCCTGAAATTCCGCTCAATGCGGCCCGGCGCGGAGGCGGAGAGCGGCGCGGTGTGGGCGGAGAAGAACGATCCCCGTCGCACGAGAGTCGGAGCCTTCATCAGGGCATGGTCTCTCGACGAATTGCCGCAGCTATTCAACGTCTTGATGGGAGAGATGAGCGTCGTTGGCCCGCGGCCTGAGCGCCCGCAATTCGTCGAGCAATTCCGTGCCGAGTTCCCGCACTACATGCTCCGACACAAGGTCCGCGCCGGCATGACCGGCTGGGCGCAGGTTCACGGATGGCGCGGCAACACCTCGATCCGGATGCGAATCGAGCACGATCTCTACTACATCGAGAACTGGTCGCTGATGCTCGATCTGAAGATCGTGTTCATGACCGTGATTCACGGGCTGAGGCACGAGAACGCGTATTGACTTTGCCTACTTATCGAACTCCCACGCCACCTTCTTCATCCCTCTGTCCGCCCGGCTGATGAGCTGCAGGACGTCCTTCTTCGCGTGGGCGGCGGAGAAGAACGCGGCCTCGAGCTGCGATGGCGGAAGGTAGACGCCCTCGGAGAGCATCACTTGGAAGAAGCGGGCGAACTTGTCGCGATCCGCGCGGCAGGCCGATTCGAAGTCGACTACCGGGCCCTCGGTGAAGAAGATCGTCCACATCGAGCCGACGCGGTTGATCGTCACGGCCACGCCGTGCTTCTCCGCCGAGGCGCGCACGCCGGCCTCGAACTCCGCGCTGCGCTCCTCGAGGTCGGCGTAGATCGAGGAGTTCTTCAGCACGCTCAGCGTCGACTTGCCGCACGCGACCGCGAGCGGATTGCCCGAGAGCGTTCCCGCCTGATACACCGGGCCGAGCGGCGAGATCATCTCCATCAGCTTGCGCGAGCCGCCGTACGCACCGATCGGCATGCCGCCGCCGATCACTTTTCCGAGCGTGGTGATGTCGGGGTGGACGCCGAAGAGAGTTTGCGCGCCGCCGTATGCGACGCGGAACCCGGTCATGACTTCGTCGAAGATCAGCAGCGAGCCGTGCTCGTCGCAGATTGCACGCAGCCCTTGCAGGAAACCCTCGCCGGGCGGGACGCATCCCATGTTTCCGGCGACCGGCTCGACGATGATCGAGGAGATCTCCGGCCCATGCTCCGCGAACGCCTGCCGTACGGCATCCAGATTGTTGTACGGCACGCTGAGCGTGAGCCTGGCGACTTCTTCCGGCACGCCGGCGGAGTCGGGCGTGCCGAACGTCGCCGCGCCTGAGCCGGCCTTGACCAACAGCGAGTCGACGTGGCCGTGGTACCCGCCGTCGAACTTGAGCACCTTCTTGCGCCCGGTGGCGGCCCGCGCCAGCCGCAGCGCGCTCATCGTGGCCTCGGTGCCGCTGTTGACCAGCCGCAACATCTCGATCGATGGAACCGCCGCGACTACCATCTCGGCGAGCTCCACCTCGCCGACCGTCGGCGCTCCGAACGAGAAGCCGCGCGTCGCGGCCTTCTTCACCGCCTCGACCACATAGCGATGCCCGTGGCCGAGAATCATCGGACCCCAGGAGCCGACGCAGTCGATGTACTGGAGATTGTCGACGTCGAAGATGCGAGAGCCGAGCGCGACCTCGATGAACGGCGGCGTCCCGCCGACGCTCTTGAACGCCCGGACCGGCGAGTTCACGCCGCCCGGCATCACTTCCTGCGCGCGCTGAAACAGTGCTTCCGATTGCTTACCCATGGCCGCGGGATTATACGAGAGAGGGGAGAGTCAGTGGGCAGTTGTCGGTGGTCGGTGGTCAGCACGTCATCCTGAGGCGGCGGAACCCCGTAGGGGTGGAGCGCG
>DASQGS010000389.1:0-2156 GCA_035632455.1 Thermoanaerobaculia bacterium
CTCGTGGCGCTCGCGCATCCTGTGCTTCGTGGCGCGATGTTACGCGAGATCGTCATCCCTTAATTGCGCGCTTCGCGCGGGGTCCCCTCACCCGCGCTTCGCGCCGCCCTCTCCCGGCGGGAGAGGGCTTCTTTATGGCTCGCTCTATGGCCAGTCCCTACGAGACTTAGCGTGCGCCCCAATCTGCGCAAATCTGCGACATCTGCGGATATCGTAACCTACCGCAACATCTTCGCCAGATCCGACGCCGCGTACATCGGCCTCGAACAGCGATTCTCCGTGCACAAGAACGCCGCAGCCTTCGACAATACAGGATATTGAATCGTGGTATTCGGCAGCGGCTTCTGTCCGGGCTCTTGCCAATCAATGCGCTTGTACGCACTGGGCGTCCGCAGCGCTGCCGTGAAAAGAGCCTGGGCCGCCGGATCCTTCTTGCCGCCGACTACCGTGATGTGCAGCGGCTCGCTCTGCAATTCGAGATCGGCCAGGAGCACGCCGCCGACCGGCCGCAAATCCGCCACACCCTCGGCGGCGACATAGCGCATGGCATTCGCCGCCATCGTCTTATCGGCCGGACGGCCGCCGTAGCGATAAAGAAGATTCGCGAAGCGCGCCGCGTCGATATTCTCATCGCGCTGCCTCTTCGCGCCCAATGGCCCGGGAGGCGCTGTGAGATAGCCGGGGCTGGCCTTGAACGTGCGCCGGATATACACCGCCGCGCTCTCCGCACGATTCAGCCAGGCGCGGTCCGCGGTCGCCTCATAGAGCGCCAGCATCGCTCTTCCCATTGCGAGCGTGTCCGCCAGATAAGGACCGCCGGAATTGCTGGCCGCTTCGACGCCGTGGCGAAATCCTCCGTCGTTATTGTGGAGATGCGCCAGCACCCATTGTGCCGCGCGCGTCGCCTCGGCGAGCGTCTCGGGCTTGCCGGTGGCTTCATAGAGTCGCACCAGCGCTTCAATGGCCCATCCATTCTCGCGGGCATAGATGTGCTTGTCGACCCGCGGAATCCCGCGTTTGCGCCGTTCGGCGTCGGATGCTGCGAAATACTCCGCACTATGCTCGCCTTCGACGACGTCGGCGTCCTGGCTCGTATAGAACGCGCCATCCGAGTCGCGCAGGAAGTTGTCTAGGAATCGATGGATGGCCTCGGCAGTCGCGAGATCGCCGGGATCGCCCCAGAGCTCATAAGCGAGCGCGGCTACGCGAAGGTTGCCGGCCTGCATCGCCATAATCTTCTCGAAATGCGGCTCGCTCCAGACACCGCCGGTGGAGTATTGATAGACGCCGCCCCACGCCGGGTCGAGCAACGCGCGCTCGGCGGTCAGCGTCTGCCGCGCCATCCGCTTGCCGTCGGCATCGCCGTGCCGCGCTACGGACAGCGAGTACTCCACGCTGTTCGGATCGAGATACTTGTGGCTGAAGCCCCATGCGCCGTTCTTGGCATCGTAGAACTCCCGGTGCGCCTGCTCGACGCTCGCGCGCAGTGTCGGCCCGAGCGCGCCGCCTGAGGCGAACGTCAACTTCGGTTCCGGCACGACGGACGGCCCCGGCGTCGGGTCGTCGATGATCGCCTGCAGCATGCTGGCCATCGGCTTCGGCGGAATGTAACCGGACCGTTTCACGATCTCGCTGCGATCGGCGGCGA
This sequence comes from Thermoanaerobaculia bacterium, assembly GCA_035632455.1. Lineage (GTDB taxonomy): Bacteria > Acidobacteriota > Thermoanaerobaculia > Gp7-AA8 > Gp7-AA8 > DASQGS01. The sequence continues at coordinate 1,649 of DASQGS010000389.1, forward strand.
AGACGATCGTCGCCGGCCAGCCGTAGTCCTCGTACTGATTCGACAGATCGGGCCGCGAGTCCTGATCGACCCTCACGGCGATGTAGCGCGCATTGATGAGCTTGATCACCTCGGCGTCGCTGTACGTCATCTCGTCCATGACGTGGCACCAATGGCACCAAACCGCCTCGAGATCGAGCAGCACGAATCGATTCTCACGCTTGGCGCGGGCGAAGACGTCGTCGGACCACGAGACCCAATGAATGGAGTCCGCGGCGTGAGACGGGAGGGCGACGAGAGCGATGGCGAGCAGGAGAATGAGGCGGCGCATGATGATCCATTCTACGGCTCGGGAGGCGAAATGGATGGCCAACGAGTCCCCCTCTCCCCGTCCGTGCCCGAGCGCCAGAAACGCGGCTCAAAATTCGGGGAGAGGGGCAAGATCTGGGTCGAGCGAGTCCCCTCTCCCCGTCCGCGGCGTAACGCCAGAAACGCAGCCCGAAATTCGGGGAGAGGGCAGGGTGAGGGG
>DASQGS010000390.1:0-3582 GCA_035632455.1 Thermoanaerobaculia bacterium
CTGGCATTCATTCTCTTTCCGAGCAGACAAGGATTCGGCCTCTATGCCGCCGTGGTCGTGGTGGCCCTCGGCGCGTTCATGCGCGTGGTTGGCGGCGATTCATTCGACCTCGTGATGGCGGCAGCGGCGCTCGTCGCCGTCCGCTGGCTTGCCGTGTTCATTCACGAGAACTTCCGAGTGAAGTGGGGCTTTCGCAGAAGAATCGCAGCCTGATCACGGAGGTAGCCCAGTGTCGCATGCAAGTCGCTTCAGCCCCGTCGTCTGGACCTTATTCACCACGACCGGCCTGGCGGGCGGGCTCGTCGCAGGCCTACTGCTCGGCATGCCTCTAGGTCAGATCGCCAACGCCATGATCGTCACGGCGGCGGTCACCGGCGTGGTCGGTGCCGTCCTCGGAGGCATGCAGGCGATCTCGCTCCGCAGGCTCCTGAGCCGGCCTCTCTGGTGGATTGTCTCCACTGTCGCCGGCCTCGGCGCGGGTCTCTCGACCGCGGTCGTGGTCGTCGAGACGGTCGGCACCGCGATCGCCGGGAAGCGGCCCAATGTCTTTCATCTCAGCAGTCCGATGCGCGCGCTGAGCTTCATCGCCCTCGGCCTGGTCGCCGGCACCGTGGTCGGCCTTGCGCAGTGGCTCGTGCTGAGACGCCAGATTCCGAGGATCAAGCACTGGGTGCTCACGACAGGAGCGGGCCTCGCGATCGCATTCTCCGCGAGCTCCCTGGTGGTCGACCTCTCGACGATCGGCCTCCGTTCCGCTGTGGGCGGCGCGCTCTTCGTGACGCTCTCCGGGATTCTGTTCGGGCTCGTAACGAGTTTGCCGCTGCGACGCGCGGCGATCACGCCATCCTGAGCCGGCGCGGCGTTGCGAAACGGCAGACCACTCGCGCCCTATGGACTGCGGTGGCTCGCCACCGCTTTCGTTGACCACAGGCGAAACGACAAACCACTCGCGCAGACCCCGATCCACTCCCCTGCCACTCGCGCGAAAAGCGGCAGCCGAGCCGCGGCAGTCCATACGCTGCTTGGAACCGCGAGGTCGAGCTCAAAATCCTGCCGCAGGTGGTGCCCCTCACCCTGCCCTCTCCCCGAATTCCGAGCCGCGTTTCTGGCCCTACGGCAATGGCGGGGAGAGGGACCTCACGTGTGCCCTTCACCCTTTACTACCGCGTTGCAAGCGCCGCGGTCTCGCCGGCCTCCTCGCGTGCCGCCGGTCCGCGGCGTTCGCTGCCGGGCCACGGCTCGTAGCGGATCGGGAGATACTCGGGGAACCACATCGCCCGCCGCACCGACTCCTCGAGATTCACGAGAATGCTGGCATCGGCGTGTCCTTCTGCGACCGCGCGCCGGATCACCGCGCAGGCGACGGCGTGCGAGCAATCGCGGATCGTGGCGAGCTGCGGGTACACCGCGCACTCCGCGAGGTCCTCGGCGGTCACCTTTCCGGCGAGCGCCTTCGCCGCGTCGAGGAACATCCCGTCGCTGATGTGGCGGGCACGGCCGACGCAAGCGCCGAGCCCGACGCCCGGGAAGATGAAGGCGTTGTTGCATTGGCCGATCCGATAGGTCTTGCCCTTGTAGGTCACGGGCTCGAACGGGCTCCCGGTGGCGACGATCGCCCGTCCATCCGACCAGACGATCGCGTTCTCCGCCGTGCATTCGCACTTCGAGGTCGGGTTCGACAGCGGGAAGATCAGCGGACGCTCGTTGATCTTCGCCATCAGCTTGACGATGCTCTCGTTGAAGGTGTCCGGCGTCGCCGAGACCCCGATGAGAATCGTGGGCCGCGCGTTGGCAACAGTCTCCTCGAGCGTGATCCGCGACCGGTCCTTGCACGACCAAGCGGCTGATTCCTCGGGACGGCGGGCGTAGAGTGCCTTGAAGTCCTCGAGTCCGTCGCGCTCTTTCGTCACAAGCCCCTTGGTGTCGACCGTCCAGATGCGCTTCCGCGCTTCCTCGGGCGAGAGGCCTTCTTCGATGAGGGCGGAGACAAAAAGGGCCGCGATGCCGTGAGCCGAAGCTCCCGCTCCGGCGAAGACCATCCTTTGGTCGCGCATCGGCTGGCCGGTGATCTTCAGTGCTCCGTAGATGCCCGACAGAACGACCGCCGCGGTTCCCTGAATGTCGTCATTGAACGTCGGCAGCGTATGGCGGAAGCGATCGAGCTGTTTGATGGCGTTGCCTTTGAGGAAGTCCTCCCATTGCAGGAGCACGTTCGGGAAGACCTTCCTGACCGCGGCGACGAAGCGATCGATGAAGTCCTGGTAGGCCTGTCCGCGGATTCTCTTGTGGCGCAACCCGAGGTAGAGCGGATCCTTGAGGCGATCCTCGTTGTCGGTGCCCACGTCGAGCGTGATCGGGAGCGTGGAGTAAGGCGAGATGCCGGCGCAGAGCGTGTAGAGGCAGAGCTTGCCGATGGGAATGCCCATGCCGCCCGCGCCCTGATCGCCGAGGCCGAGGATGCGCTCGCCGTCGGTCACCACGATCACCGAGGGATCGCTGGTGTGATAGTTCGAGAGGACCTTCTCGATCTCATTCCGCTGGTCGTAATTGATGTAGAGACCGCGGCCGCGGCGGTAGATGTGCGAGTACTTCTGGCAGGCCTCGCCGACGACCGGCGTGTATACGATGGGCATCATCTCGTTGATGCGCTCGTGTACGAGGCGGAAGAAGAGCGTCTCGTTGCGGTCCTGGAGGCTGGTCAGGAAGATGAACTTCTCGAGAGGCGTCTGCTTGGCCTGAAAATTTTCGTAGATCCGCTCGAGTTGCTGCTCGATGGTGCAGACGGCGGGCGGCAAGAGCCCATGAAGGTCGAGCTCGTCGCGCTCGCGCTCCGTGAACGCGGTTCCTTTGTTGGTGAAGGAATCCATCAGCAGAGCTTTCCCCTTCACGGGAATGGAGATGTAGCGTTGCCAGGTCGATGGGTCGATCTTGATCGAGAAATTCATAAGTCCTCCGCAATCTTTCGCAGTCGGACGCGGGCGCCCGAGGCTCGTTGAGATGTCGCTTCAGCCGGGAGGCGCCGGGTTGGCGTCCGCGCTGCCGGCCAACCGGAGGGTTGGGCGTATCCGAGCGCGGCGATTCCGTCCTGGCGTCTCTTCGACATCCATCCTAGTCGCGGCACGCAGGGCGGCGGTGTCCGTCAACGCACACCCTGTTAGTAGTGGGACACGCGGGTGAACGTGACGGGCGTCATGGGGGCACGGACCAAAAAAAGGCCGCCGGACTCGATGCCCGGCGGCCTCCTCCGAACGCGGGAACGGTTCGCTTACTTCCTCAGATACTCCAGGCTCGGCCCAGGGCGGCCGACGTAGCAGGAGTGCGTGAATCCGTGCTTCTTGATGATGGCGAAGGCCTGACGCGCCTCGGCCTCGTTGCTGCCGAAGTCGTACATCCAGTGGTTTCCGTCGACGATCTTCCAACGGCCGCCGACCAGCTTGACTTCGATCGTGTTGATGTTGAACCCGAGGCAATCCTCGCCCGCGACGGCGCCAACCGGCGCGTTGCCGTTGACGAGCAGGTACTGAAACGACGGGCGGGGCCTGCAGACGAAGCACGATTGGTTCGCCTGGTAGTGTTTGATGT
>DASQGS010000391.1:0-6175 GCA_035632455.1 Thermoanaerobaculia bacterium
GCGCAGCAGACCGATCTCGGATTTCCCGGCTCGCAGGTTCCAGGCGCTCCAACGGGGAAGCCGCTGGTCGCGCTCGCCGGAGCTGTTTATGAAAAGCACGGCGATGAAGTCCGAGGGGTGATCACCGCGACCATCGAGCCGTCGTGGCATATCAACTCGAACAAGCCGCTCGATTCCTACACCATCGCTACGACCGTGACGCTCGATCCCGCGACCGCCGAGCTCGTCAACGCCGAGTTCCCGCCTCACGAGATCAAGACCTTCAAGTTCAGCGCCGGCACGCGACTGGCGGTCTTCGAAGGGACGCTTCCAGTCCGATTCACCGCCCGCCTGAAGAGCGGTGCGACGAAGATTGGCGCGTCGCTCCGGTACCAAGCCTGCAATGACAGCGTCTGCCTCCCGCCGAAGACCGTCACTGCGGATATCGCCACGAACGTCGTGGCCGCGACCGCAGCCGCTCCTGCAGCCGGCAACTTCACGCCCCTGTCCTCGGCGCCCAAGAACGCCCAGGCGTCGAGCCTTCTCAGCAGCGACATCGGCGCGACCTTCGCATCGCAGGGGCTGCTGCCTACGCTCGCAGCCATCTTCCTTCTTGGTCTGCTACTCAACCTCACGCCGTGCGTCTATCCTCTGATTCCCATCACCATCGGCTTCTTCGCGCGGCAGGGCAACGGAAGCAGGGCGCACCGCGTCGCGCTGTCGGCGACCTACGTCATCGGAATCGCCATCACCTATTCCGCCCTCGGCGTTTTCTCCGCGCTCTCCGGACGTCTTTTCGGAGCATGGCTTCAGCTCCCGGCCGTTCTGATTTTTTTCGCGGTGCTGATGCTGGTTATGGCCTCGTCGATGTTCGGCGCGTTCGAGATCACCGTGCCGCACTTCATCTCCGACCGCTCCGGCGGCCGGGCCGGCCTGGCGGGCGCGCTCACGATGGGCCTTCTGATCGGAATCGTCGCCGCGCCGTGCGTGGGGCCGTTCGTGATCTCGCTCATCGGTTTGGTCGCGCAGCTCGGCAATCCTCTTCTCGGTTTCCTGATGTTCTTCGTTCTGGCCCTCGGTCTCGGCGTGCCATATCTCGTCCTCGGGATCTTCTCCTCCGCGCTTACGGCCATGCCGCGCTCAGGGATGTGGATGGTCCAGGTGAAGAAAGCGATGGGCTTCGTGCTCATCGCCATGGCCTTCTATTTCCTGAGGCCGATCGCTGGCGAGACCGTGTTCAAGTGGGGAGTGGCAGGGAGTCTCCTCGTCGGCGCGCTGTTTCTCCTGATCATGCGCTCCGCCGGACCGGCCGCGGGGAACCGAGTCCGAATCGCGTGCGGCGTCCTTCTTCTCGCGGCCGGTGTCGCGTTCGCGATTCCGGACCGAACGGGCGCGATCGTCAGGTGGGACGCGTACGACGCCAAGTCGCTCGCGGCCGCGGCGACTGCGAAGAAGCCCGCGATCATCGACTTCTACGCCGACTGGTGCCTCCCGTGCAAAGAGCTCGACAAGAACACGTTCAGCGATGCCAAGGTCGCGGAGCGGCTAGGGCATTTCATCCGCCTCAAAGCCGATCTCACCAAGCCCGAAGATCCGGCCACGAAGGCTTTAGCGGCGCAGTACGGGATCGCCGGCGTTCCGACGATCGTCCTGCTCGACGCGACCGGCGCGGAGCGAAAGGACCTTCGGCTCACGGGCTACGAGCCGCCGGAGAAGTTCCTGGCGAGGATCGAGCAGGTGCGCTAGACAATGCCGCTCACACCGAAACAACGCCAATTCCTCAAGGGCCTCGCTCATCCGCTTGCGCCGGTCGTTCGGATCGGAAAGGGTGGGCTGACGCCGGCCGTGATCGAAGAGACGAGGAAGTCGTTGGACGCGCACGAGCTGATCAAAGTGCGCATCGACGCCGACGATCCCGCCTCGCGCCGCGATCTCGCTGAGCGCCTCGCAACCGCCGGCGGCGCCGATTGCGTGACAACAATCGGAAAGACGGCGATCCTCTACCGCCCGCGAGAAGAGAAGCCGTCGATCAAACTGCCGTGAAGAAAGCCAGCCGGATGTAGCGCCGATAACACCGCCGACCCGGTCGGTTGATTCGCAGGCTGATTGGAGTAGTCTGTCGTCATGACAGTCGTTGAGAGGTTCGTGGCGGAGCTCGACGCGTTGCCGGAGGCGCAGCGGGAGGAAGTGATCGCCGCTCTTCTCCGGCGCGCTCGGACGGAACCACACGATCTTCCGGAGGATGCGGACTTGGTTGCCGCGGCCGACGCGCTCTTCCAAGAACTGGATCTTCGCGAGAAATCTCAGTGATCACTCCGCGCCGCGGCGAGGTCTGGCTGGTAGATCCTCGAGGCTCATCTGCGGAGTATAGACGCCGCGTTTTGTAAGCCAGGGCTTGTCGTTCCACGGCAACGACGGTCTTGTCCGCTATAATCCGCCGCGCCGATGGTTCGCTCTTTCGAAGGACATCCAAATGCCGGAAGTTTGCGGTTCGCGCTGGTCGCGAGCCGCTTCAACGACGAGATCGTCACCGGCCTCCTCGGCGGGGCGCGCGAGTGCCTGTCGCGTCATGGAGCGTCCGACGACGATGTCGCGGTGTATCGCGTGCCTGGCGCCTTCGAGATCCCTCTGCTGGCGGCGAAACTGATCGACACCAGGATGTTCGACGCCGTGATCGCACTCGGCTGCCTTCTCCGAGGCGACACGCCGCACTTCGAATTCCTTGCCGCGGCCGTGACTTCGGAGCTATCCCGCATCTCCGTCGATTCCAGGATTCCCATCGCCTTCGGCGTCATCACCTGCGAAACGATGGAGCAGGCGGAGATCCGCTCCGGCCCCGGCGCCGGAAACAAGGGATGGGAAGCAGCCCTGGCGGCGATCGAGATGGTGAACCTGTTCCGCGAGGCAGGGTTGTGAAGGGCAGGGTGGGTTAAGTCATGGGTGCCCGCCGCAAAGCGCGTGAGCTCGCTCTGCAGATGCTCTTTCAATACGACATGTCGGGCAATCCGCCGGACGTGATCTGCTCGACGTTTGATGATCTGGAGAAGTCCAAGCCGAGCACGCGCGATTTCGCGACGAAGATTCTGTGCGGCACGGTGGCGAACCTTCCGGCCATCGACGATATGATCCAGCAGCAGGCCGAGAACTGGCGCCTGTCGCGTATGGCCGTCGTCGATCGCAACATCATCCGGATGTCCATCTACGAATTCCTCTACGAGAAAGACACGCCCAAGCTCGTGATCATCGACGAAGCCATCGAGATTGCGAAGAGGTTCGGCTCGGTCAAATCGCCCCAGTTCATCAACGGCATCCTCGACGGCATTCTGAAACGCTACAATCTCAGTTGACGAGGCCGACCCTGAACGCAGCCCTCCAGCAGTACTCGCCCGCCGCCGTCCTGCCGCAACTCACTCCGGAGTCGCTCGCCGCCCTTTTTCAATTTTCAATTTTCAATTTTCAATTTCCCGCCGGAGGCCGAGCATGAGCCTTCTCGGCCGTCTCGAAGACCTCTCGCTCACCGACATCATTCAGATCGTGTTTCTGAGCCGCCGCACAGGCGTGCTCGAGATCATCGACGACCGCGGACGGCACACGGTGCTGTTCCGCCAGGGCCTGGTGGTCAATGCCTCGGCTCCAGACAGCCCGGATCTCGTGACGTTTCTCGACGCCCAGGGACTGATTCCGCCCGGCTCCGCCAAGCTGCTGCGACAGATGGAGGACAGCGGCATCGCCTACGGCGCGGCAGTGATCGAGATGAACCTGATGTCGAAGTTGGATTTCGCCGATGCCGTCCGGAACCGCATTCTCAGCGTCGTCGCGCCGCTTCTCGAGAGCCGCGAAGGGGAATTCAATTTCATCCTGAGCGACGCCGTCAGCCCGCTGGACATCGAGTACGATCCCGACGCCGTCTTCAAGGAAGGCGGCATCTCCCCGCAGCGGCTCCTCGGCACGGCTGAGGGAGAGAAGATCAAGCCGTTGCGTGGCCTCGAGGAATCGTTGAAAGCCGGCAAGGCCCTCCTCCGCGGAGCATCGACCGCCGAGACGACGCCGGCCTCGCTGAACCTCGGTCTCGGCACGCCCCTCGAGCCACCTTCCGCGCATCGGCTCCCCGGAACGGCACCGAAAGCCACTGACAACGTCCTGCCGTTTCCGACTGCGGAGCCGGCGGCCGACAAGACGGAAGTCGGATTTACTCCGCTTCCGCTAGGCGATACCGACGAAACGCTCGCCGGCCCTGCGGCCGAGCCGCTTCCCGTGCCGACGCCTGCGGCGCCTTCGCGGTCGCGCACGTCGCCGGGACAATTCCGCGTGGCGGGCGGTCTGTTCGAAATCGAATCGCCGGAAGCGACGTATCGGAATGTCGTCCTCTACGAGCGCAATCCGCTGGTGCGTGTCGCAGCCCGGCGTGCCTTCAGCAGGAACGGCGTGAAGATCGCGCAGTTCGGCTCGCTCGAGGACGTCCGCAACTCGATCGTCGAGCTGATGCACTCGAACAGCTTCTTCGTGACGTTCCTCGAGATCACGGAGGATGATCGCGACGCCGACAGTCCGGCGGTGCAGACGCTGATTCGGCTCAAGAAGCGCAATCCGCGGTTGCCCGTGGTGATGGTCGACAATGAAGCGAACCTTCGCCGCCGCCACGATCTGCTCAAGGCCGGCGCGGATCTCTACCTCACGAAACCGACGCCGGCGCGATTGCAGCCCGGACTCGCCGAGGAGGAGCTGGCGCTGTTCGCCGACGAGCTCGTGCTCTTCGCCGATCGCGCCTTCGGTCAATGGGAGCTCGTTGCCGGAGGGCACGACACGCAGGCGGGCAAGCGGTTCTACGAGATGGTGGAGAAAGAGAACCTCGACCGCAGCTTCAGCCTTCTCAAGCAACTCATCAACGAGCTGAGCAACCCGAATGACATCAGCCAGGTGTCGCAGACGATCCTGCGACTCTCGGCCGAGTATCTCGAGCGGGGCGTGTTGTTCATGGTGACCGACGACGAATTCGCCGGGCTTGGAGGCTTTGGCGCGACCGGCGGCGGTGAGGAGATGAGCACGCGTATCCGCCAGATGCGCATCGAGCGTTCGGCGCCGTCGCTGCTGGCGGACGTGCTGCAATCGAACGAGGCTCATCGGGGAAAGATGCGCCGGACGCCGGCGAACGTGGAGCTGATCGAGCGCCTCGGTGGGCTTCTTCCTACGGAGGTCGTTGCTCTTCCGATCCTGCACGGCCAGCGAACCATTGGTATTCTCTACGGCGACAATGCCGAGCATCGGGCACCGATCGACAGCATGACCGGGCTGGAGATATTTCTCTCACAGGCCGGCTACGCGTTCGGCAATGCCGTCTTCGCCTCGGGAAAAACGAGACGTGAGCAATAGTCGGGTCTTCGTTCTGGAAAACTGCGCGGTATGATCACGCGCTCGTACCGCAGCGCTGTATGGATACGACTATGAAAGTTCTGGTTGTCGAAGATTCCTCGTCGATGAGGGCTTATCTCGCCACAATCATCGAAGGCGGAACCGAATCGTACGAGCTCGAGATCGTGGAGGCGGCCAGCGGCTTCGAGGCCCTCAAGACCCTGCCTCATCACAAGTTCGACGCCATCCTCACCGACATCAACATGCCGGACATCAACGGCCTGGAGCTGGTGAGCTTCCTCAAGAACCACCCGATCTACCGGTCGATCCCGATCATGGTGATCTCCACCGAGTCGCGCGAGGAGGACCGCCGCCGCGCCGAAGCCCTGGGCGCCGAGGAGTACCTGGCCAAGCCCTTCCCGGCCAGCGAGCTGATCGAGAAGCTGCGACGTCTGTTGCGGGTGACGACGTAGGTAATCCCTATGACCAAAGAAGACGATCGCGCGCGGCATGAGTTCACGGGAGAGGCCGAGGAACTGCTGGAGACGCTGTCGCGCGATTTGGTGGAGTTCGAGTCGCAAGGGAAGAACGTTCGGCCCGAGGTCGTCAATAAGATCTTCCGCGAAGTCCACTCGCTCAAGGGCCTCGCAGGGATGCTCGGGTTCGCCGAGATCTCGGAGTTGTCGCACAACCTCGAGGACATGCTCGACCGGCTGCGGATGGGAAAGATCGAGATCACGCGCGATCTGACCGACCTCCTCTACGACTCCGTCGACAGCCTGAACCGCCTCGTCGTGGCCATCAACGACCCGTCGATCGAAGGGCTCGTCGACCTGACCAGGCTGAC
>DASQGS010000392.1:0-2485 GCA_035632455.1 Thermoanaerobaculia bacterium
CCTCGCTGTCCCCGCCAATTTCGTGTTTCGGGCGACCGTCCTCTCGCATGGTTGGTACCACCTGGCGCCGTTTCGATGGGATGCCGACGGGAAAGTGCTGAGACGGACCGAGGTGCTTGCGGGCTCAGCGGTGGATCTGACGATCGTCTCCGCCCGCGACGGGCTCGCCGTGTCCGCGCCGGTTGCGCTGGGGTCACATCGACTTGCGTTGGAGAAGCGGTTCGGGCGGATGTTTCAACTCGGCGTGGATACTTCGGAGTTTGTGACGCTGACGCGGAGCTCGCCGGCGCACGCGTGGGTAGAGCCCTCGGGATTCGGCCGGCTTTTGTGCGGGGCGACTGTTTTCGAGGACGTCGTCAAGATCATCGCCACGACGAACACCACATGGCGGCAGACCGTTCGCATGGTGGAGCTGCTGTCCGCAAAGTGCGGCCGGCGATCCGCCGAGGGAAACGCTGCATTTCCCGAGCCGGCGGAGGTCGCGCGATTCTCCGAGGAGGAACTGCAGCGAGATTGCCGCCTCGGATACCGGGCCAAGTCGATCCACGCGCTGGCATCCGGCGTCGCGGACGGTTCGATCGACCTCGATGCCCTCGGCCGGGCCGACGGCCAGCCGGCAGAGGCGCTCTTTAAGCGCTACCTCCTGCTGCCGGGCATCGGGCCCTACGGCGCGGCACACCTGCTGGCCATGGAAGGGCGCCATGACTATATTGCGGTGGATACCGAGTTCCGGCGATTCGTGCGCGACCGCTACCATCGCGGCCGGAAGGTCAGCGACCGGTCCCTGGTGCGGCGATACAACCGGTGGGGGCGATGGAAGTATCTGGCGTACTGGGCGGAATCGTGGGAGGCGGTAGCAAAGCGGCTGGAGCTTCAGAAAAATCGCGGCGAATAGTTTACTCCGGTGCCACACGGAACGGAATATTGACCGGGCCAAGGGCGGTTTGCGATAATCCAGATCAGCACACGTAAATCTAAGCTGCTTATCTTTCAATGGTTTGCGTGCATTCACCGAGGCGTACGTGGACGACAAGATCAAGCAGCTCCTCAGGGACCTTGGCAACGCCATCAACGAGTCGATCGCCGGCTCGGAAGACGTGAACGCACACATCCAACGCATTCGCGACGAGGGCTACGATCTCTATGTCGTCCTCGACGCCACGATCGGACTCAACCGGCAGGGCGAGGAAGGTACTGAAGCGGTCGCGACCTCGGACGGCGGCGAGGTGAAGCCGGCACGAGAGATTCAGTTCCGGATCGACGTCAATGATCTCGCCCTTCTCCGCGCGCTGGGCATCGATCCGACCAGGAAGGTGCGCGGCGCCCGTCGCATCGAGCCGATCGCCCAAGCCAGTGACGAATGACCGCATCGATCTCTACGACCTGCAACCGTCGCGGCTCGACGGCGTGCTGGCACCGATCGTCTCGCCGCCGTTCCGGCTGAAGCAGATCGCGGAATGGCTTTACGTCCGCGGCGTCGAATCCTTCGACGCCATGACCAACCTCCCGAAGGATCTTCGATCCGCGCTCGCCGAGCGATTCAGCCTCGGGCTCCCCGAGCTCCTCGAGCAGACCGAACCGGCGCCCGACGGCAGCCGGAAGTATCTCTTCCGCCTCGGTGATGGGAGCCGGCTTGAATCGGTGTACATGCCCATGGGCGACCGCACCAGCATCTGCCTCTCGACGCAGGCGGGCTGCGCCGTGGGCTGCACCTTTTGCGTGACGGGCTTCTTCGGCGCCGGACGGAATCTGACGCCGTCCGAAATGACGGGCCAGCTCCTCGCGATCCGGCGCGATCGCGAGGTCCCGCCTGAGTTACTGAACGTGGTGTTCATGGGGATGGGCGAACCGCTCCTCAATCTCGATCACTTGTCCACGACGCTGGACATCCTCTACACGACGATCGCGCCGAAGCGGATCACGGTGTCGACGTCGGGGATCATCCCAGGCATCGTCGATCTGGCCGCGATGCCGCGCAGGCCGAACCTCGCGGTCTCGATCAACGCGCCCGATCGCGTACGCCGCGAGGAGATCATGCCCATCACCAAGAGGTATCCACTCGATGAGCTGATCGCCACCCTCGAGCGCTATCCGGCGGAGAGGGGGCGGGAGATCACAGTCGAGTACGTGCTGCTCGCCGGCTACAACGACTCGCCGGCCGACGCGCGGCTGCTGGCAAAGTTGATCCGCCGCGTGAAGGCGAAGGTCAACGCCATCCCGTTCAACTCGGATCCGAACCTGCCGCCGTGGATGAAGCGCCCGTCCGACCAGGAGATCGATCGATTCGTCGAGACGCTGGTGCGCAACGGCGTGGCCGTGACCGTCCGGCGCTCGAAGGGGCGCGATATCACGGCGGCGTGCGGACAGTTGCGAGGGAAAGAAAAGGCTGCGAGGGCACGCGATGCGGGAGCGCTGAGGACGCTGAAGAACGTGTCATCCTGAGCCGGCGGAGCCCCCGGGGGGCGCAGCGCGGCGAAGGATCCCC
>DASQGS010000393.1:0-3844 GCA_035632455.1 Thermoanaerobaculia bacterium
TGCTCGATGCGCTCGCGTTCGGACTGGGTGACTTTCGCGAACTTGAGGCCGTACTTGGCCATCGTCCCCGAGAACTCCGCGCGGAGGATCTCGGCTTCGATCTGCAGCGGCTTCGGATCGCCGGGGAGGTAGAAGTGAAGGCGGAACGGTCCTTCGCCGGGGAGCATGCGGTCGACCTCCAACAACATGCCGTTGGCGGAGACATTGAGGCTCCGGCCGAGGACGAAGCGCCCGTTCTTCTCGAGCGAAACCTCGATCTTCGTGATCGTCCGCAACTGGCGGCGAACAGGAATCGAGGTGAGGGCCTCGACTTTGTGATCGAGCTCGCGCCGCTGCAGCGGGCGATAGATGATGTCGTTGCAGCCTGCGGAGAGGCAGAGGTCGCCGTCCTCAGGCCGATCGCGCTCCATCACCAGAAGTAGCGAGATCATGCGCGTGCGATCGTCGCTCCGGATCTCGCGGCAGAATTCGGGGGCCGCCATGTCGAACAGATCGAATCCGAAGATGATGAGCTGTGGACCCTCGTCGCGCGCCTTTTGAAGCCCTTCCGTCCCAGCCAGCGCGGTAAGGATGATCGTCTCGCGCCTGCGGAGGATCGTCTCTTGAAACATCAGGGCTCCTCGCGAATGATCGACGAGGAGGATGCTGCCATGCCGGTTCGCATTCATCGTGGTTACACCGCCGTGATCCGGCGAATCCTCTCGACGGAGTGAGTGAGATCTTCGGCGAGCATGGTCATCTGTTCAGCAGTATTCGACTTGCCTAATCCGATCCGGATGGAACCGCGCGCCAAGGCTTCGGACACTCCGATTGCTCGCAGGACTGGTGACGGGCCGTGCTCTCCCGAGCTGCAGGCCGATCCGGAAGACAACGAAAAACGACGCATGGCGTGGATCAGCGACTCGGCTTCGACGCGCTCGAAACTCACGTTCAAGTTCCCCGCCAATCTTAACCCTCGCGGTCCGTTGACGGAAGCGCCCGGAATAGCCGCCAGGAGCCGGTCCCAAAGGTCGTTGCGGAGGATGGTGAGACGTTGCCCCTCCTCGGCCATCTCCGACGTGCGGAGATCGAACGCGGCGGCCATTCCCACCACTCCCGGAACATTCACCGTTCCCGAGCGCACCCCGCGCTCCTGACCGCCGCCTACGACCAGGGGCCGGGCCCGAACCCCCCGCCGGACGAAGAGCCCGCCGATTCCCTTGGGCCCGTAAACCTTGTGGGCCGAGAACGAGAGGAGGTCGCACGGGATCGTGCCGAGGTCGAGGGCGATCTTCCCGGCTGCCTGGGTGGCGTCTGTGTGGAAGAGGACGCCACGCTCGCGGCAAAGCGACGCGAGCTCGCGGATCGGCTCGATCGTTCCGATCTCGCTGTTCGCTGCCATGACGGACGCGAGACGAGTGTTCGGGCGGATCGCGCCGGCGAGGGCGTCGGGAGCCACGAAGCCTTCGCGATCGACGGGAAGGATGGTTACGCTCACGCCTGCGCTTTCCAGCCGCTTCGCGGGCTCGAGGATCGACTTGTGCTCGATCGCCGAGACGATCAGGTGCTGGCCTGGATCGAGAAGATTGAGGGCGATGTTGTTCGACTCCGTCGCGCCGGCCGTGAAGTAGATCTCCGAGGAATCGGCGCCCAAGAAGCGAGCGAGAGAGATGCGCGCCTCCTCGACGGCCGAGGCCGCGTTACGTCCTTGCGAGTGGGTGATCGAGGCCGAATTGCCGAATCGCTCGCTGAAGAACGGCAGCATTCGCTCGAGCACGCGCGGATCGCAGGGCGTCGTGCTGTGGTGGTCGACGTAGATCACCGTCTACTTTCGCCTTCGCTTCCTTCGCCTTGCCGAGGCCTGGGGTGCGGCGAGCTCACCCTCTGCTCGCTTGACTCTTGCCGCGAACTGATGCCACTGGCGGAACACCTCGACGTGCTTGCCCGACGACAGCGCGTAGAGCTCGAGGAGAGCGAGTGCGTCGTTGAATGCCTCGCGAAAGACGAAGCGGAACTGGGCGCGCCGGTCCGTCGGCGGCTCGAAGAGGCGCCAGAGGGTCTCGAACACCTGTTCCATCTGATGGCGGGTCCCGGCCGCGAGGGCCATCCGCGTGCAGACCGGCTGGATCAGATCGCGGATGAAGATGGTCACGTCGCCGACCCGCATCCGCAGCTCGCGACGCTTTTCCTCCGCATGTAGCTCCTCGAGGACCCACGGCAGGAGCAGCACGGAGAGGAGCACGGCGTCCGAGATGCGTCGTCCCGCCTGCACCGTGCGATCGAGCACTTCGAGCATCTTCCAGAAGTGATCGGCGCGGCCTGCCGCCATCGGCGCGCAGACTTCCGGCAGCAGCGGCTCGAGCATGGCCATGTCGATCATCAGGCGGAACGCGCCGCGCGCCCAGCCGCGCCGGAGCAGCTCCAGGATCTCCTCGGCTACACGGGGAGGCGAGGCCTTCACGATCTCGTTGCGATGCCGCAGGATCGCGGCGTGCGTCTCGCCCTCGATGGCGAAGGCGAGCCTCGACGCAAACTCGATGGCCCGCATCATCCGGACCGGGTCCTCGCGGAACCGGACGTCGGGTTCGCCGATGACGCGGATGCGGCGCAGTCTGAGGTCGTCGAGTCCGCCGACGTAATCGATCACCGAGAAGTCGGCGATGTTGTAGAAGAGACCGTTGATCGTGAAGTCGCGGCGACGCGCGTCCTGCATCGGCGTGCCGAACGTGTTGTCGTCCGTGACCAGGAGATCCTCCGCGTCGTCGCCGCCGCGCCCCTCCGGCTCGCGCCGGAACGTCGACACCTCCACCACCATGTCCTGAAAGATGATGTGTACGAGCCGGAACCGGCGCCCGATGATTCTGCTGTTGCGGAACAACCGCCGGATCTCCGTCGGATGAGCGTCGGTGGCGATGTCGAAATCCTTCGGCGACCGCTCCATCAGCAGATCACGCACGCTGCCGCCGCACAGATAGGCGCGATAGCCACTGCGATGGAGCCGGTAGAGGACCTTGAGAACGTTCTCGGGGATGCGGCGTCGGGAGATCGTATGCTCGCTGCGATCGACGACGACGGCATCGTGCACCGGGTCGAGCGGCTGGTTTTCGTCTCTGGCGACGGACGCGTCTGCCGGATTCGTCATGGACTGAATTCGCTGCCCCCATCCAGGTCGGGCTCGGAATGGTAGTGATACTTGCTGTCAACGATCAGGAACGAACGGTCCCATCGAGACCGCGTGAAGAAATGATAGACGACGCCGGCAAGCTCTTTCACGCGCTCGCTCCACCCGCTGTCCGAGGGAGGCGGTGTGCCGTGGAAGGACCAATAGACCATGAACGCCCTTCCCTTGATCATTCCTCGGGGCACGGTGCCCCAGTAGCGCGAGTCGCTCGAGCGATCCCGATTGTCGCCCATGGCGAAGTACTGTCCCTGGGGGACGATGTACGGCGCCATCTGATCGCGCGAGTGATACGGCTCAGGCAAGCCCGGCTGCGACGGGAAAATCTTGTTGTCGAGGTGGATCACGTAGGGCTCGTCGAGCGGCTTGCCGTTGACCACGATCTTCTTGTCTTTGATCTCCAGCGTGTCGCCGGGAAGACCGATGACCCGCTTCACGAAATCGGTGTCTGGCTGGAGCGGATAGCGGAAGACGATGATGTCGCCGCGGCGGATGTCCCGCTGAGGCAGGACGCGGTGGAACGGCCAAAATTCGGCGGCCCCGTAGATGAACTTGTTGACGATGATGTGATCGCCGATCTTGAGGTTGTCTTCCATCGAGCCCGTCGGGATCTTGAAGGCCTGGAAGACAAAGATGCGGGCGAAGTTGACGAAGATGAAGGCGATGAGCAGCGCTTCGTAGTATTCG
>DASQGS010000394.1:0-2571 GCA_035632455.1 Thermoanaerobaculia bacterium
GCGATCACGCTCGCCGGCACGTTCGGCATGGTGCTCTCCGCGATCGCGCTGCTGTACTTCACGCTGGAGCCATCGATCCTGAAGCGCGGCGGCGTCTGGCCGATCTACGCCGTGATCTTCGTCAGCGGCATCGCCCGAAGCTTCATCCGCCCGGCGCTCACCGCACTCAGCGCCGAGATCGTCCCGCGCGAGCTCTACTCCAACGCCGTGGCGTGGCGAAGCTCGTCGTGGCAGATCGCCGCCGTCGCCGGCCCGGCGCTGGGCGGACTGCTGTACGGCTTCGCGGGCGCGGTCACCGCCTATGCGGTCGTGACGGTGCTGATGGCGGTCTCGTGGATCACGCTGATGCTGATCGCGCACGGAGGACGTCCGGCGCCGGCCGATGACATCGCAGTGGCCGAGAGCCTCAGGATCGGCCTTCGCTTCCTCTGGAATCAACCCGTGGTCCTCGCGGCGATGACCCTCGACCTTTTCTCGGTGCTGTTCGGCGGTGCGACGGCGCTGCTGCCGATCTTCGCCCAGATGCTGCGCGCCGGTCCCGAGGGCCTCGGCGCTTTGCGCGCCGCGCCGGCGATCGGCTCCGTCGTCGTGGGGCTGTGGGTCGCGCACCGGCCGCCGATGAAGCGGGCTGGCCGTTCTCTCCTGATCTGCGTGGCCCTGTTCGGGCTCTGCATCATCCTCTTCGCGCTCTCGCGAAACTTCTGGCTCTCGCTCGGGCTTCTCATCCTGAGCGGGATGGCGGACAACGTCAGCGTTGTCATCCGCGGCACCATGATCCAGCTTATGACTCCGCATGCAATGCTCGGCCGAATCGCCTCGGTGAATCAGATTTTCATCGGGTCCTCGAACGAGATCGGCGCCTTCGAGTCCGGCGTTGCGGCTCGCCTCCTCGGCACCGTGCCTTCCGTCATCTTTGGCGGCTGCATGACGCTCGTCGTCGTCGCCATGACCGCGTGGCTGGCGCCGCAGTTGCGGAAGCTGAAAAGGATTCAGTGATCAGTGGCTGGCACGTCATCCTGAGCCGGCGAAGCCCCCGAATGGGGGCGTAGCACGGCGAAGGATCTCCTTGGTAGGATCGCGACTCTCGCAAGGAGATCCTTCGCCGTACTCCACCCCCTCATCTGGGGGCTCGCCGGCTTCTAATGACACACCTCATGATCATCAAGCGAAACTGGGCCTTGCCGCGCGCCAGCCTCCGGCGCGATGTGATCCTCGTGATTCCGATCGAGACTTGTTCTTTAGATGATTGCTTGACTTCTTCCCCTGCTCCGTTTATGCCCTGCCGATCATGCGCAATCCGTTCAGCAAGGTCTCGGCGGCGCCGACGAATCCTCACGAGCAGGCGGCGGCGAAACCGTTCGACGTCGCCGACCTCTATGCCGGCCCCGTCGTCGGAGTTCGCGCCGGGGATGACCGGCCGGCTCCTGCGCTCGATGAGAAGTTGAGGCAGGCATACTTCTGGATCGTCAACACGGCCATCATCTCGCCGTTCTACGATATCGAGTACAACGACAAGCCTCCCGCGACCTTCGTGTTCGGCGACTCGAAGACGCAGGTGACGCTCCCCTCCGATCAGAGCTACTCGAGCTTCGTCCTTCTGCCGCTGCTCAATCTCGTGCTGCGCCGCAGATGCCTTCTCGTCGGCGGTCCGGGACGCGGGAAGACCGCGAGCGCGGTGCTGATGGGCCTCCTCGCAGGCTACTCCATGAAGGACATCCGTCAGGCAATCCAGCACGGACAGCCGCAGATGACGATCTCCGACCTCCTCGGCAATCCGCTTCCGTCGACGCTGGTCGGAGCGAAGTCGATGGAGGAGATCCAGATCTCGTGGCGAAAGTGGCTCGGCATGCGGGTAAAGATCATCGACGAGTACAACCGCATTCCGACGCGCACGCAATCGGCGCTGCTGACCGTGCTCGCCGACAACTACGCCGAGATTCTCGACCACGTCTACGAATGCCCCGAGGCCGCGTGGTATCTGACCGCCAACGACGACGCCGGCGGCGGCACGTATCAGGTCATCGAAGCGTTGCGCGATCGCATCGACATCGTCGTTCGCGCTCTGCACTTCAACACGCGATTCCTCGGCGATCTCCTGTTGCGTGTCGAGCAGGAGGTCCGGCCGGAGGAAGTCGTTCCCGCGGAGATCATCTTCACCGAGCGCGAGCTGACGGAGATTCACTCGAAGATCCTCAACGTGACCGTGCCGGCGCCGCTTCGCCGCCGCATCGAGTTCTTCACCGGCAACTTCGAATTCTGCGAGCCCGCGGCCGGCCAGCTCGAGTACAAGACGAAAGACACGGTCAAGCTCTCCGGCCTCGACTTCCATCTCGTGGTCGCAGGCGACGCCGGCAAAGATGCGGTCCGCGACATCGGCCGTCAGACGCGCAACGGCCTCTCGGTGCGCGCGCTGATGACACTCCTTTCATTCGTCAAAGCGCTGGCCTGGTTCCGCGGCCGCAGCGACGTCTCGTTCGAAGACGTGCGGCAGGTGCTGCCGTTTGTCTTGCACGACAAAGTGACACCCGATCTCGACGCCGCATTTTTCCAAGCGTCGGAGAACGCGCCGCT
>DASQGS010000395.1:0-17354 GCA_035632455.1 Thermoanaerobaculia bacterium
CGGCGCTCGACGCGAGCGTGAAGTGGCTCCGTCCGGCGCTCATGGCCACGCTCGTCGCGCTGTTCGGCCTCCTCCCGGCCGCGCTCTCGACGGGCATCGGCTCCGACACCCAGAAACCCTTCGCCCTCGTCATCGTCGGAGGCCTGTTCTCGCGGCTGCTGATCAGCGTCTTTCTGATGCCGGCGCTGTATGCGCTTGTAGCAAGGCCGAAGGATACGCTCGCGGTGTGAGGCATCATGCCGGTCACAGGCCCAGTCTGTCCGCTCGACCGCAAAAACCAGCCATTCGTTGGGCACGCCTTGCCGCAAACGGCGAGCGGGTGACAATCGTCGGCGATGCCTTCGCAGAGTCTTGCGCCACTCGTGCACCTGCTCGGATTCCTCTCCGGTGCGGCGCTCTACGCCATGCTGTTCGGTCTGGTGGCGCGGCGCCGGGGAAGTCAGGAAGCCGAGGTCCACGACAAGCTGCCTCTCGTGACCTCGATTCTCGGTCTGACCTGGAACTTGAGCGGGCTTGCGGCGTACGGCATCCGTGACCTCGCGGCGCGCGAGCCTCCCGCGGCTCTCGTCGCGCTGGCGTATGCCGCGCTCGGGTTTCTGCCGGCCGTGGCCGTCCATTCGGTGCTCCGCGCCGACGACCGGAAGCGCACGGCTGGCATGGCCGGCGCATTCATCTTCTGCGCCTACGCGATCAGCGCAATCGCTGGGGTGCTGATGTTCGCGGGTCTGGGAAGCGGGCAGGTTCCGTCGAGGCTCGCGCTGCAGACTCTGACGTGGTCGTACGCGGCACTGATCGCGCCGATCCTTCTTCTTACGCGACGGCGGCCTGGCTCCGGGCGGGCGTGGTCGATCCTTGCGCTGGCGCTTTTCGCGGTCTCGGCGCTACACCTCAGCAATCACCAGGGCGGACAAGAGTCGTGGTTCGTCGAGGTCGTCGGGCATCACGCTTCGATCCCGCTCATCTTCACCATCCTCTACCAGGACTTTCGATTTGCGCTCGCGGATCTCTTCCTCAAACGTGCGCTGACATTGATTGTCCTCATGGCCGTCGCGGCGGGATTGTATTTCGGAGTAGCGGTGCCGACCCTGGCGCGGCACGATTTCCGCAGCGATGTCGTCGCCGTGGGAACGATGCTGGTTCTCTGGGCGGGAACGGCGATTCTCTATCCGGCGCTCAGGCAAGGCGCGGCCTGGGCGGTCGATCGTCTCGTTCTGCGGCGCGCCGACTATCGCAAGCTGCGCATCGAACTGGCGGATCGCATCGAGAGCGCGGGAACAGCCGAGGGGATTCTCGGTACGCTGAGCGACATGCTGGCGCCGGCGCTGTCGTCGCCCGAGGTGACCTGGGAGGAAGTTGCCGCGAGTCGCTCCGAGGTTCAAGCGCCTGGCCGCATCAGCGCCGTCATTCCCATCGTCACGGCGGAGTATCCGCGGTACGAATTGCTCATCGGGCCGCTCAGGGGCGGGCGGCGCCTGCTCTCGGATGACGTGCACCTGCTGAATGATGTGGCGATCGCGGCCGCTCGCCGCATCGACGTGATTCGCCTCGGATCGGAGCGCGTCGAGCGGGCGGCGCGCGAGGAGGAAATGAAGAGGCTGGCGGCTGAAGCCGAGCTTCGAGCCCTGCGCGCTCAGATGAATCCGCATTTTCTCTTCAATGCCTTGAATACGATCGGCTTCCTCATCCGGGCGTCGCCGGTCCGGGCCCATGCCACGCTCATGAAGTTGACGGCCCTTCTTCGCAGCGTGCTGCGCTCCAGCGGAAGCTGGACCACGCTCGGTGAGGAAATGGATCTCGTCCGCGCCTACCTCGAGATCGAACAGGCGCGCTTCGAGGAGCGCTTGCAGGTCGTCGTCGATGTCCCCGAGGAGCTGCAGCTACTGCGCATCCCGCCGCTCGTCGTTCAGCCGCTCGTCGAGAATGCGATCAAGCATGGCATTGCCGGCAACCGGCGCGGCGGCAAGGTCAGCGTCTCGGCACACTTGGATCCCGGTGACGGAGGCGGCGAGAACCTCGTGCTGATCGTTCGCAACACCGGAAGCACCCCGAGCGCCGTCGAGATCGCGCGGGGGCGGATGGGCGGGGTCGGGTTGCAGAACATCGAGCGGCGCCTGCGCCATCATCATGGAGAATCCGCACGTCTCACGTTGTCGAGCCTCGGCGCAGGCGGGACGATCGCCGAGGTCGTGATTCCGCTCGCCGCTGAGGCCGTTGCCGAAGCGCATGTCGTGGCGAGGGGCGCGTGAGGGAGAAGCTGCGCGTGATCATCGCGGACGACGAACGTCCGGCGCGTTCCGTCCTGGCGGCCCTGCTCCGCAGTTTCGATGACGTCGATCTCCTCGGCGAAGCGGCGAACGGCGCGGAGGCGGTGGAGCTCATCGAATCGGTCCACCCCGACCTCGCCCTCCTCGATCTGCAGATGCCGGAGGTCCATGGTCTGGAAGTGATCCGGCTCATCCGGAAGAACCGAATGCCGATGGTCGCGTTCGTGACCGCCTACGACGAGTACGCGGTGCGGGCGTTCGAGCTCAACGCCGTCGACTATCTCCTCAAGCCCGTCGAGGCGCCGCGCTTGCGCGAGACGATCAGCCGGGCCATCGATCGCCTCGACCGCGCGGACTTGCGATCGAAGGACGCGAAGAACGTTCGCGCCGCCGCCGCCGATTACGACGCCGCCATCGCTCCGCCGCTCCGCCGAATTCCTGTGCGCAAGAAGAATGAGATCGTGCTCGTTTCGGTCGATCAGATCGCCTCGGCTGTCGCCGACGGTGAGATCCTCCATCTGACGACGTTGCAGGGCGAGAAGCACACAATCACCTATCGCCTCAAGGACCTCGAGGCTCGGCTCGATGCCGAGCGTTTCCTGCGCCTCAGCCGAGGCACGCTGGCCAACGTCGAGGCCATCACGAAAGTGACCCCGATGCCCGGCGGCACCTACCAGCTCACGCTGTCGAACGGCCAGCAGTTGCAGACCAGCCGGTTCCACTCGCGGTTGTTGCGCGAGAGACTACTTCGGTTCTGATTCGTTCAGTACGAGTAGCGCAGCCGCACCGCCACCATCCGCGGAGGAATTACGTGCGTGCCGCCGAACGTGGAGAGGATGTTGTACACGCCCCTCTTGTTCGTCGCGTTCAGTAGATCGGCTTGCAGGCTAAGAGGAATGTGGTACTTCTGCAAGTCGGTACCGATGGAGAAATCGAGGATCGTGCGCGGTTTCACGCGGTTCGGGTCGAGATCCGTGCCCGAGTGCACGGCGATGTACGGAATGGCGAAGGCGTTGTCCGGATCGGACGCCAACGACGCCGGACCGGCGCCGGTGACGAGGCCTGAGTCGTAGCGGCCGTTCGCGCCGATCCAGAACCCAGTCTCCCCGATGTCGTACTGCAGGCTGGCCTGGGCTTGCAGTTTCTGATCGTGGTCAATGAGGAATGGCCCTGCCGTGATCGAGTTGAGCGCGCCGCTGTCGAGGAAGAGACCTCCGGTAAGCGGCGGCACATACTGCGCATGCGTATGCCCGACGGAAAGGAAGCCGCGGAAGCCGGCGGTGCGGGCGAGATCTGCACGGATGTTCCAGCCGCTGAGGTTGCCTTTGCTGAAAGCCAACGGGAAAACGATGCCGGTGTTCTGGAACTGGTCCTGATCGCCGGCGAAGCGCGAGTTGCGGCGCCAGTAGTCGGCGTCGAGCCGAATCTTGGAGCCGACAGCTTGCTGCACGCCGATGTCGAAGGCGTTCTGACGCTCGGAGTGGACGAACAGCTCGCCGCCGCCGAGCTGCTTCGACGCCTGCACATCAGGCGGAACGAGCTTGTCTGCCGCGGCCGAGGAACTGAAGAGGATGTTCTCGAACTCCGGCGTGTAGAGCACCCGGTTATACGAGACACGAAAGACGGTCTTGGACGCGGGGATGTAGCACGCGAGTCCGAGGCGGGGCTCGAAGGCCGACTCGCTCGTCGGCAGGCTGTTGTGGTCGTACCGCACGCCGAGGTTGGCGGTCACGTTGTTCCACTTGATGTTGTCCTGAACGTAGCCGGCGTAGTACGAGCCCGTACGGCTGCCATTGAAGATGAACGGCGTTCCGCCACGGGTCAAGTCATACGGCGCGAGGTTCGGGTTGTACCCGTCCATCAGCGGATCGTTCAATCCCGGGTCGGTGATGCCGAAGGAGAAGAGCTCCCGGATCGGGTAACGCTTGAGCGTTGCACCGACCTTGATCTCCTGGTTCTTCGTCGTCCAGCTCAGCGATGGCGTCAGCCCATAGTTGTTGAGCGAACGGTCGGACGTGGCGATGACCGGCGTGTCGTTCGGAGAGGC
This sequence comes from Thermoanaerobaculia bacterium, assembly GCA_035632455.1. Taxonomy (GTDB): domain Bacteria; phylum Acidobacteriota; class Thermoanaerobaculia; order Gp7-AA8; family Gp7-AA8; genus DASQGS01. The sequence goes on from DASQGS010000395.1 coordinate 4,312, forward strand.
CGTAAGCTTGAACTTCGAGAAGCGCGCGAAGGCTACGGTCTCGATGACCGACGCCGGCGAGAGTACGTTCTGCCATCCGGCGTTGACGTTCTCATCCTGCGTGCGCACGCGCTCGTCCTGTCCGGCGTCTTGCTGCGTGAATGTGTTCGGTACGTCGCGCCTGGTCTGACCGGCGAGCGCGGTAATGCGCAGCGAATTGTGGTTGTCAGGCGTCGTGCCGTCGAGGCGTAGGAAGGCCCTGGCCGTGTTGCCATTGTTGTGGAGGTTGTCGAAGTTCACCGGATCGAGGAAACGATCTGACTTCGAGCCGTTGATCGAGCCGAAGTAGCCAAACGTCTGCGTACCGCCAGCCACCGACGCGCCAGCCTCGTACGTGGCGAACTTCGAAGCGCCGATGAAGGCCTCCGTCTTCGGAGCACCGGTCCCGAGCCCTGATTTTGTGGTGAGGTTGATGACCGCACCGATCTTCTCGCCGTACTCCGCCGGGACGTTCCCGTAGATGATCTCGATTCCCTGGGCGATGCCGGGATCGATGGAGTTCGAGAACGTCACCCCGGTCTGGTCGGCGATAGTCTGCCCGTCGACGACGTATTCGCTCTGGCTGTGCGCTCCCTGAAAGTGAAAGCGTCCATTCTCGTCCTTGGCGAATCCGGGCGTCGAGGTCACAATCTGCTCCATGGCCCGCGAGGACACCGCCGCCGGCGCCTTGGCGATGTACGACTTGTCGATGTCGATGTGGCTCATCGAGCTGTCGGTCTCGAGCTGCGCAGCAGGCGGCTCTGCGGAGACGTCGATTGATTCCGACACCGCGGGGAGCTTGAGCGAGATGGATTGGTCGATCGCAACGGGCGAGTGGACGTCGATACTTGCGTGCACCGGCACGAAGCCCTGCACGTCGGCATGGAGCTCGTACGGGTTGTAGGGTACGTTGTTGAACGAGAACGAGCCGTCGGCGGTCGTGACGGCGTTCTGCTTGAATCCGGTAATGTCGTTGCGGAGTTGAAGTACGACGCCGGACATCGGGCGCCCGTCCGGCCCGATCACTTTGCCGCGCACGACGCCGGCGCTGGCTGCGAACAGGCTCGCCGCCGTCAGAATGAGTATGACTACCGATGACCAGGAGAAAGCTCGGATCTTGTTCACGCCTGTATCTCCTCCTGCGCAGCCCGGACACACGGGTCCGCGCCAATCGAGGAGGGAGTACAGCAGCGGTGAGGTCTGCGAACCTACGCGTTTTCAACGAACGGTCGCGAGACAAAGCCGAGCTGCGCGAATGGCCATATGGAGTGCGACGGCGCGAGCCGCCGCTTTGGGTGGTTGCGAAGGTCGATAAGTTCGTGATCGCCAACCGAGTTGAGAGAAGACGTTTCTCTACCATTCGTAGAGCCCAGGACCCCGGCTGATACAATCTTTTCGTGGCGAAGAAGGCGACGATCTTTTCCTGCATCGAATGCGGGAACCAGGCGACCAAGTGGCTCGGGCGCTGTCCTGAGTGCAACGCCTGGAACTCGTATGCACAGGAAGAGGTCGCGCAGGGCAGGCATCCGATCGCGCTGAGCGCTTCCGCGGCGCCGACACCGATCAATGCCATCGGTGGCGAGACCGCGACGCGGATCTCCACGAGCATCCCGAGCCTCGACCGCGTCCTCGGCGGAGGCATCGTGCCGGGCGGCGTGACGCTCGTCGGCGGCGAGCCGGGCATCGGCAAGTCGACGCTGCTCCTCCAGGTCGCCGACGAGCTGGCGAAAGACGGCCCGGTCCTCTACGTCTCCGGCGAGGAGTCGCCGCGGCAGCTCGCTCTCCGCGCGCGCCGCCTCGGCACAGCGAACGACAACATCCACATTTACAGCGAGACGTCAGTCGAGAAGATCACCGCCGCGGTCGAGAAACTCGCGCCGGTCGCGGCGATCATCGACTCCATTCAGACCGTCCACACGCAGATCAACGGCTCTACACCCGGTAGTGTCGGCCAGATCCGCGACTCCGCGGGCGTGCTGATGTCTACGGCCAAGCGCCTCTCGATTCCTTTCTTTCTCATCGGACACATTACGAAGGAAGGCACGATCGCCGGTCCGAAATCGCTCGAGCACATCGTTGATACGGTGCTCTACTTCGAGGGCGACAAGTTTCAGAACTATCGAGTCGTCCGCGCGTTCAAGAATCGCTTCGGCCCGGTCAACGAGGTTGCGATCTTCGAGATGCACGACGACGGCCTCGAAGAAGTGCCCAACCCATCGGCCGCGCTGATCTCGCAGCGCAGCGCGGCGCCGGGCTCGGCAATCCTCGCGGCCGTCGAAGGGACACGGCCGCTTCTGATCGAGGTCCAGGCGCTCGTGGCCACGACGCATTTCCCTTCGCCGCGCCGGATGGCGATGGGGCTCGATGCGAACCGCGTGTCGCTGCTGCTCGCGGTGCTGGAGAAGCGCGGCGGCGGCAGTTTCGTCACGCACGACGTCTACGTGAATCTCGCAGGCGGCCTCCAGGTGGACGAGCCTGCGATCGATCTCGGCGTCGTCGCGGCGCTGCTCTCCTCGCATCACAATCGCGCTATCCGCCACGATCTCGCGCTGTTCGGCGAGGTCGGCCTCCTCGGCGAAATCCGCAGCGTCTCCCAACCGGAGCTCCGCGCCCGCGAGGCCGCTGCGCTCGGCTTCCGCCGCATATTCGTTCCGCAGTCCAACGCCGCCGAGATCCGCGCCGACATCGAAGTCATCGGCGTCCGCAGGATCGAGGACTTCATGGCGACATTGTTTGAATAGGAAGCGTCCCGATTCCATTCAACCTGTTCTTCGACCGTGCGGCAGACAAGGCCATGCTCGCCGCGGTCGTGGATGCCCAGGACGATCGGGACTTCGCAGAATCGGCATCCTGTCTCCGCGACCTCCGCGTCTCCGCGTCTCCGCGTGAAAGAAGCATTCACCACAGAGACGCAGAGGACACGGAGAGACCGCCGCAAGACTGTGTCATCCGCTTGCCGTCTTTACACATCCCGCCTTATCCCCTACACTGCGCACGAAGTTATCTCCAGCAACCCGGGTCGATGAGCATGCAGAGGGTCCGCAGTGGGAAGTGGTGGGTCACTTGCGCCTTATGGCCGGCGCAATTGGCGTGCCTCCTCTTGATTCTTTCGAGTTGCTCGTCGCTCCCTCTTCCCGGCTTCGGTTCCTCCCCTGCTCCCGTCCACGCTGCCAGAACTTTCGCATCCGATGAGGACGATTTCAGCCAGCTCGTGGCACAGCTCCGCAGCGATCTGACCTGGAGCAACAGCCGACTACTCGCGGCAAAGGCCGTAGTCACGCCGAAGCCGGTCGCGCCGCAACAGGCGCCTTTACGTCCGCACGAAGGGGAGTTTGCCGTCCGCGCCCGCGCTCTTTTTGCGCCGCTGAACGGTTCAGCGCTTTCCCTGTTGATGCCCGTCATCGGCGTTCGCACGAGCGACATCGAGGACAACTGGGGCGCGCCACGCGACGGCGGTCAGCGCGCTCATCATGGGATCGACATCTTCGCGCCGAAGGGCACGGAGGTCATCGCCGTGACCGACGGCATCATCAGCTTCATCGGCGATCAGCCGAAGGGCGGCCACTGCCTGTGGCTGACGAACGAAGGCGGGGCGGCGTTCTACTACGCTCATCTCGACCGCTGGGCCGCCGGGCTGTACGAAGGGATGGAGGTCCGCGCCGGCGAGCTCCTCGGATACGTCGGCAACACCGGCAACGCGATCCACACCGCGTCGCATCTGCACTTCTCGGTCAATCAGGATGACAAGCGCATGAATCCCTATCCTCTGCTGACGCGAGCGACGACCGTCGCGAGGGCTCACATTCACACCGAGGTGGGCGGCGGGTTCCTGGCAGGCGGATCGAGATAACGCCGCATTTCCCATGACCGTACCCGTCGTGATCGCGCTCGGGTCGAATCTCGGCAATCGAATGCTGCATCTACGCCGCGCCATCGACGCGCTGCGGCGCACGATCGCGCTCGTCCGGCTCAGCGCGATCTACGAGACGACCGCGGTCGACATGCCTGCGGGCTCGCCGCGATTTCTGAACATGGTTGTAGCGGGACACACCGCTCTGCGAGCCGAGGAGTTGCTGGATGCGCTGCTCGCGATCGAAGCGCGGCTGGGACGCCGGCGAACAACGCGCAATGCGTCGCGAACCATTGACCTCGATCTGGTTCTCTACGGCGCATATCTCAAGCGCTCGCCGAGGCTCACGCTGCCGCATCCGAGATTTCGAGCGCGTGAGTTCGTGCTCGCGCCACTGCGATCGCTGGCGTTGGGGTGGATGGATCCATCGACAGGAATTGCGATCGACGGTAGCCGAGCTTTCTAAATCGACCGGAGCTTGATTCGGCCACAAGTTCACTGCTCGGTCATCTCTCCGCGCAGATCCTTCTGCATCTCGCGCATCACTCGCGCCGGCGTGAGGCCCTGGCTCAAGAGGTAGTAGAGCTTGGCAAGCGCGGCCTCGGTCGTCATGTCGTAACCGCTGATGACGCCTGCCTTCGCCAGCGCGGAGCCCGCGGCATAGTCGCCCAGCTTTACGGTTCCTTCGAGGCATTGCGTGCAATCGACGATCACGACGCCGCGCTTCGTGGCCTCTGCCAGCGCGGCGATGAAGGCCTTGTCTTGGTCGGGGCCGTTGCCGACGCCGAATGCCTCGAGCACGAGCCCTTGCAGCGGCGGGCGAAGGACGTTGCGGACGAGCTCCGGCGAGATGCCGGGAAAGAGGCGCAACGCGCTGACCACCGGCGCCGTCAGCTCCTGCACGCGAAGAGGTTTCCCACGATGCTTGCGGACCACGTCCCAGCGGATTTCAATGTCGATGCCCGCGGTGCCAAGCAGCGGATAGTTCGGCGAGGCAAACGCGGCGAATCCGTCCGCACTCACTTTGACGGCCCGGCACCCGCGCAGGAGGCGCCCGCCGAAGTAGAGGCAGACCTCGGGAATGTGAAACGACGAGGCGATGAGGAGCGAGGTGATCAGGTTCTCCCGCCCATCGCTGCGAATCTCACAGAGCGGAATCTGCGAGCCGGTGATCAGGACGGGTTTGGCCAGACCCTCGAGGAGAAACGGCAGCGCCGACGCCGTGTAGGCCATCGTATCGGTCCCGTGGAGCACGATGAAACCATCGTAGTCGTCGTAGTGCTCGCCGATGTCGCGGGCGATCTTCATCCATTCCGCCGGCGTCATGTTCGACGAATCGAGCAACGGCTCGTACTCGTGGATCGCAAACTCCGGCATCTGCGCATGGCTGAGCTCCGGCATCCAGACCATCTGCTCCTGGAGAAAGCCGGGAGACGGATGATAGCCGTCGCGCGTGCGCTCCATGCCGATGGTCCCGCCGGTGTACGCGATGTAGACGCGCTTCTTCATGAGGATGACGCCAACCGCCGTTCGAGCGCGTCGCGGTCCCATTTTCCCAGGTTCGCCGCGGCGCCGTAGGTGGACTGCAGAAACTCCATCAAGGCGTCATCCGGCGAGGCGCTCGTCCGCACCGCCTCGTACGGCAACAGAAACTCGCGCAGATCCGGACTGTAGAACGCCGCAGCCGGTCCGACGTGCGCGCGGCCGTATCCCTCCGGCTCGGGATAGGCATACGAGTAGAACGCCGCGTCGAATCCCGCTCCGCCCGGCCAGAAGCCCGCGCTGCTCACTTCGTGCGAGTAGGCCTCGCGGACGACGTGCAGCGGGATGCCGGGCGTGGGCGCGTGCAACGGCGCCTCGCGGCCGGAGAAGCGGGTCATGGCCAGGTCGATCCCGCCCCAGAAGAAATGGATCGGGCTGACCTTGCCGAGGAAGTCCGAGCGGAACCGCGAGAACACGCGGCAGGTATCGACGAGCACGCGCCAGAATCGCGCGGCCGCCGCGGCATCGTACGAGTGATGCTTGGTATCGAGCGGAAACGAGATCGGCTCCGCGACCTCGCACGGCATCGGGTTGATCTCTACGCTGACATGGAGCTCCGCGAGGGCGGCCATCACGCGCTCGTAGAATGCGGCGACGGTCATCGGCTGCAGCATGATCTCGCGGCTCGCGCCATCCGAGGTCGTGATTCGAAGGCGGTGATCGATGAAGTCAAACTCCATCTCGAACGTCGCCGCGCCGTTCAGGATGGGCGACGTGCCGAGGCCGCGCGACGTCACATAGAGCGCGACGTGCCACCAGTGATTGATCGGAGGCGATTTTGCCATCCGGATCTTCCCGACGATCTGCGTCCACATCTGCAACGTCTGGGCAGTCGGCGCCCAATCGTCATACTTCAGCGGCGGCCATGTCTCCACTGCGGCGGTCATGTTCCTCAGAGTGCAGTGAGTTTGCCACAAGAATGCGCCTTTGGCTTGCTTGGGCGCTATGCCTTGCTTGCTCCCGGCGAGTCTTCGCAGGCATCACACGCTTCACCCACGACAGTCGTCATGGAACAAGGCGCTGGGTTTGGCTGTACGATGCTCGTCCATGTCCTTCCTCCCCAACGATGAAGAGCGCGACTGGATGGCGCGATCGCTGCGCGAGCTCATTCGCATCCGTGGGTTCGAGCCGTTTGCGTGCGTGCCTCTGCTTACTCCCTCGGATGATGATTTCCCCGATCCGTGGGACGGCAGCGTCCGGGCCGCGCATCGGATCACCCAGCGGCTCATGCAGCACGCCGGCATCGGCAACCTCGGCATTTCTCTGACCGCGCTTCCGGACGACGACGCGGCGCCGGACGACGTGTGGGACGCGGGGAAAGCCGGGTGGTTCTCCGGCATCGACCGCGGCCGCGCACGATTCGGAATCGAGCCGAAGGAGGTCGGCGATCCTCAATCGGTCGCCGGCATCATGGCTCACGAGGTGGCCCATGCATGGCGGCACAGCCGCGAGTTGGTCGAGGCCGATCGCGAAGTCGAGGAGCATCTCACCGACCTCACCACCGTCTACCTCGGGTTCGGCATTTTGACTACGAACGTCACGGAGCGCTATCGCACATGGAGAAAGCTGCGCGCGTCGGTGTCGCAGCTCAAATCGATGGGATACCTCCCGCCGCCGGCGATGTCGTGGCTGCTGGCGTTGCAAGCGAGTGCGCGCAATGACCGGAGCGAGCGCGAGGCGATCCGGCGCCATCTCGAGCCGAACCAGCGCGGATGGTTCGACGAGTCGATCAATGAGATTGCCGCCGATCCGCGTCACCTCGACTCGCTGATGCTCCCGCCGCGCGAGAGCCGGCCGCGCGCCGCGCGAAAGCTGGTCACGGTGGTGGAGCCGGGATCGGACGAGATTCGCGAAGCGCCTTCGCCGGTGGAGCGCGGATTGACGACCCGCCATGCCGGTCAGACCGCCTACCGCATCGATTCGACGAGCATGGCGATTCGTTTCTTCCTCGGCGCATGGCTCGGGGCGATCGCCGGTCTGATCGCAGCGTCGATAGCAGGGGCGAGCTTTGGGATTCTCGAGGGTACGCGAACGATGCAGCTCCTCGTCGGCGGCGGCGCGATTGCCGGCGCTGCGGTTGCTCTCCTTCGTCCTCGAATCTATCGATGCAGCGACATCTCCTGCCGCGAGATCGTGCCCAAAGATGCGATGGCCTGTCCGCACTGCGGAAGCTCGTTTGCGAGCACGCTGACGCCGAGGCAATGGCGCGACGTGCAGGCCGAGGACCTAGAGCGCAACGCCGCCGGCATCGAATTCACCGAGTGCGAGGACTGCCAGCCCGAGGAACCTTGCCCGCGGCATGCTGGCGATGAGGCGTTGTAAACCCGCGTTCCACGGCCGCGTCTAAGATCGAAAGATCTGAGAATGTGGTGGAGAGAGAAGCGACCAAGCGTCATCCCTCCTGAGATCGGCGCCCCGCCGGCGTCACGCTCACGGTGACACAGACGCTGCGGTGCCTCGGAACGCTCTGGAGGTATCAAGTGCAATCCAGGATCATCTCGATCAGCCTCGTCCTGGCGTTTTCGATCGCCGCAGCGGAAGCCTCCAACACTCTGACTACGCTCACGTGGATCCCCGGCTCTTCGGTTAGAGTCGAGCAGATTGTGGGCGATTGCGACTATCCGGCCACAGGCGCGAACGGTTCGTGCAAGGCCACGATCAGCCAGACAGTCACGCACGCCAAGGTCCTGGGAAATGACCTCGGATCGTCGTTCGAGGACCAGGGCAAGCTCATCTTCGTCTTCGGCGACACGATCGGTCCGACGGTGAACTATCACGCCGGCGACACGATGGCCGCGAGCACCAGCACTGACCCCTCGAACCTCCTCCTCACGTTCTACACGAACATCGATGGCTCGCCATTCTTTGTGCAACCGCCGGGCGTCCAGATGGGAGCGGACGACGTCCCGGACTCCGGGATCAGCCTTCCTACGGGGACGTACATCGTTTGCAACACCGGCGCCGACACCAGCCTCACAGACCCTCATGCGCACTCCTACTCGATTCTGACGCGCTTCGACGAGGCGACAAAGACCTTCGTCACCGGACGCACGATCTCAATGATGCCGGGCGGTCACTTCGTCATTCCGTCGCTGCACGCCTCGGGGACGGACGTCTTGATGTTCGGCGTCGGCGACTATCGGGCCAGCGATGTCTATCTCGCAACCGTTCCCGGCAGCAGTTTCGAGAGCGGTACCGGCACCCGCTACTTCGCGGGCCTCGTAGGCGGCCAGCCAACCTGGACGACCTCGGAGTCGGCCGCGGTGCCGGTGGTGGTCGACAATCCTCTCGACGGTCCGCCTTGGCCGAACGACGATCCGACGATCGGCAACAACTCCGTGATCTACTCGCAGGACCTCGGCCTCTGGCTCATGACCTACGACGGCGGGCGGCAGTCGCAGGCGACGACAGGCATTTACTTCTCATACGCCGCCGACCCGTGGGGCCCGTGGAGCATGCCGCAACTCATCTTCAATTCGAAGCGCGACCACGGCCTGGGCGTCTTCATCCACGATCCCACCATTCTTCCCGATCCGCCGGGCGACGGCCTGAACGGGCCGACAATCGGGGGCAACGATCCCTACTCCACGCGTGGCGCCACCTACGCGCCGTTCATGATCGAGCGATTCACGAAGGCCGAGGGCGACACGCTGACGATCTACTACACGATGTCGACGTGGAACCCCTACACCGTCGTCGAGATGCGCTCGCAGTTCGCGATCTCGCGCGAGTCGCGGCGTCACGCGGCGCGGCATTGAGCGTCGCGCCCTCTCGGTCATCGGAATCTACGGCAAGCCCACGCGATGCTTGATGGTATCGTGGCCGCTCACACAAGGAGAGACGAACGCATGGGACTCAACGAGCGCCGCAAGATCAAGGAGCTGCAGGACGTGACGTTTCCGGGCCGGGTGAAGGAGATCGAGGAGATCTGTGGCAAGGCCATCCCATACGAGGTCGATTGGGAGAGCCTGGCCGACGACGCCGAGGGCCTCAACTTCATCGACAACCTCTCCTGCCACCGCCTGAACATGGCCTTGCGGACCATCTGCGTCGACGAAATGGGAAAAGAGGCCGTGCGGGAAGGGCTGCGCCTGATCAAACTCAAGAACGTGAAGGAGAAATCCGCTATGTGCATCTCCTTCGAGAACGGCGTTCTCGAGATGCGTTGCGCCTACGCCCAGCGCACAGACGGCATGTACAGCGACAACGAGATTCGGGAGTTGCTGATCAAGAGTTTGTGATCGGGATTGCGAAGCAGTGCGCTCCGTGCTATATCTCATTCGTATATCTCATGGAGGCTGCTATGGAAACGGCCAAAGTGTTTTGGTCGGGTCGCTCACAAGCTGTGAGGCTGCCCAAGGAATTCCGCGTGGCGGCGCGCGAGGTGCGCCTCCGGAGGCGAGGGAAAACGATCATCCTCGAGCCTATCCCGGATACTTGGAGTTGGCTCGATGCGATCGCCGGAACGCTGGATAAGGATTTTGTTGACGCGGCGCAGGAACAACCGCAGGCGGCCGAGCGGCCCGAGCTCGAGAAACTCTTCGCGTCATGAAGTACGTGTTGGACACGAACGCGGTGATCGCTCTCCTGAACGACACCAGATCCAGGACGGCTCGGCGAGTCCGCCGCCATAAGGTTGGCGACATCGGGATCTCCTCGATCGTCGTGCATGAGCTGTACTACGGCGCTTTCAAGAGCCAGCGGGCAGCACGTAACGTCGCTCTGATCGACACTTTGCAGTTCGAGGTGATGGAATTCGATCGGGAGGACGCGAAGCATGCTGGAGAAGTCCGAGCCTTGCTGGCGGCGCGTGGAGCTCCCATCGGTCCTTACGATGTGCTGATTGCTGGGCAGGCCAGGGCACGGAGGCTGGTTCTGGTGACGCGCAACGCGGCGGAATTTGCGCGCGTGCCAGACTTGCGCATCGAGGACTGGGAGCGCGAGCCGGTGAAGAAGGCTTCGCGTGCGCGATGAATCCGCTCCCCGCCTACTGGCACGGCGCAACTCCGACGGACAGGGCCGTCTCGGCCGGCGCAATGAACACCGCGCGCTCGGATGACGGAACATTCTGAATCGCGGCGATCCACCGGCCATCGAACTGACTCGTGTGATGTTGCATGTCGTCGATGATCGCATTCCAGGCCGGCCCTCGTGTGGCCGTCAGCGGGAGTGTGGCGTCAAAGCGATCCGCAGTCGGGTATGCAGGTGCGAAGTGAATCGCAAACGGCTCGGCGACCAATCCGACGCGGGTCTCGAGGAAATACACATCCGGCGGCTGGGACAACAGCTTCACGGCCTCGATGACGATCTCGCCGACCGCTCGGTGATCCGGGTGACACGTCGTGCCATGCCGAGGATCGAACGTCAGGATCATGTCTGGCGCAACCGCTTCGATGAACCTCGAGACTCTGCGGATCAACGCCGTTTGGTCTCCGGCCTGGAGATTCCATGATGGCGGCACGCTCCCGCCGCCGTCCGGCAGCGTGAGGAGTAGCGACTCCGCGCCGAAGTATTGCGACGCCGCTCCTGCCTCAGAACTTCGAGCGGTTGCGATGTCCGGAAGGCAGCCGTCGGGCCGAAGGCACACGCCAGCCTCGCCTCGTGTGAAGAGCAGAAACGCACAGCGGACGTGCCCGTCGCGACACCAGCTCGCGAGAAGTGGAGCGGCGACAGCTTCATCGTCCGGATGCGCGGCAATCCATAGCACCGAGGCCGGCGCCGCCAACCCACCCGGCCTCTGCACCGCTCTGCTGCGTGCAGCCGCGGGCAGCGCCCCCAGTACGATGAGGAGCAAGACGAAGCGCCTGTTCATGAAGGAGAGTACGTACCTCGCGCGGAATGTGTTGTTCCTCGCACGAAGAGGCGGAACCTCGGGCGCACTCTGGCTCGGAGTACCGGCCGAAGGTTGAGTTGAATCCGAAATAGATCTACCCTTCGCCGCGTATATCATTCAAGGAGTGAATCGAATGCAGGTCGCCAAATGGGGTAACAGTCTTGCGGTCCGGCTACCAGCGGCGGTTGTCGACGCCCTGGAGCTCAGAGAGGGTGACCAGATCGAGATTCGGATCGCGGGGAAGCGCGAATTCGAGGTGAGCCGCGACCGGACCAGGCTCAAGGCGCTCGCCCGCCTCCGCCGGCTGCGCCGTCCGCTGCCGCCCGGTTTCAGTTTCAGCCGGGAAGAAGCGAATGAGCGATAGGGCATTCCTCGACACGAACGTGCTGCTCTATGCGATGGCGCAGGATGATGAACGGGCCGGGCGCGCCGAGGCCCTGCTCGCCGGCGGCGGAGTCGTGAGCGTGCAGGTCCTGAACGAATTCGCGGCGGTGGCGCATCGGAAACTGAGCATGTCGTGGGAGGACGTCGCCGAAGCATTGGCTGTCATCAAAATCCTTTGTCCATCGCCGATACCGATTACGCTTGAGATGCACGAGGCTGCCTTGAGCATCTCGATGCGCTACGGATACCACATCTGCGATGCGCTTGTGATTGCTGCAGCGTTAAATGCCGGCTGCGGCACACTCTATTCAGAGGACTTTCAGGCAGGTCAGGTGATCGACGGCCTGTTGACAATTCGCAATCCGTTCAACATGCGCTGAGATCGACAAACCGCTGCTATGCACGCCCGCAAGCTGTGCGCTCCGCAACGGTTCGCGCGCGAGACAAGCAGTCTTGAATGAATTCAGGCCATCTTGGTGGGGGATCATCCAGGGATATTGCGCGAGTGGTCAACGAAAGCGGCCGCGCCGCCGCAGTCCATAGGCGCTCAATCCAAGGCTTCGCGCAGGAACCGCACGCCGAGAATCGTGCGCGAGCCGTGCCAGGTGAAGAGGTGACCGGGGAAGGGGCCGATGATACGGGCGTCTGTCATTGCGCGTAATTCATCTGCGTGGCCGGAGCCGAACACGTACGGCTCGTCGGGGAGAAAGACGATGTCCGGATGCAAGGCGAGCGCGGTCCGAAGATCGATCGCAGGGTAGCGCTTGTGAGATTCGAGGAGATTCCTCCCGCCGGTAGTGGCGACCAGGTTCGAGACGTAGGTGTCACCGCCGCACCACATCCAGGGGTCCTTCCAGATGGGGCACAGGAACGTGAACGACCTCCGCGGCTGGGAGTGCCGAGTGGCGTCGAGGCCGGTGACGAGCTCGGCGGCTCGCTGTTCGCGGCGATGAATGTTGCCCAGGAGTGCGATGAGCTCGCGGACGTGATCGACGGACTGGGGCTCGGTCGCGAACACCGGCGCGAAGGTTTCGATCGCCTCCGCATGTTTCTGCAAATTCTCTTCGAGGTTCACGTAGACGAGATCCGGTTGCAGTTCGCGGATGGCGGCGATGCGTGGTGTTTTTGTGCCACCGAGGCGCGGGCGATCGAGGTTCTCGGGAAAGGTGCAGAAGTCGGTAATGCCGGCGACGGCATCCCCCGCGCCGAGGTCGAAAAGAGTTTCGGTAAGGGAGGGGACGAGGGAGACTACTCGCCGGGGAGGCGCCGTGAATTCGAACGAACGGCCGAGGATGTCGGTGAAGGGCATGAGGCAGTGGAGGAAGTGAGCAGTGTTGTGAGTGGTCAGTGGTTGTCAGTGGTCAGTGGTTAGGGGTCAGTGGCCAGTAGCGGCGGTGATCAGCGTTTCCCAGTCGC